>JAIROU010000215.1 GCA_031257375.1 Bifidobacteriaceae bacterium | reverse complement strand
CGGGACCACCAGTTCCGGCGACGGGGACTTCGGGCCGGCCAACGGCGGCCGGGACGCGGTCGTCGCCCGGTTCGGGCCGGACGGGGAACTCCAAAGGGCCAAAACCCTCGGCGGCACGGTCGATGACGGGTTCTGAGCCGTGGCGGTGACGCCGGACGGCGGGCTCGCCGCCACCGGGTACACCAGTTCCGGCGACGGGGACTTCGGGCCGGCCAAAGGCGAAGAGGACGCGGTGGTGGCCCGGTTCAGGCCGGACGGGAAACACCAATGGACCAAAACCCTCGGCGGCACGGGCGATGACTGGTTCAGCGCGGTGGCGGTGACGCCGGACGGCGGGCTCGCCGCCACCGGGGGCACCAGGTCCGGCGGCGGGGACTTCGGGCCGGCCAAAGGCGGGTCGGACGCGGTGGTGGCCCGGTTCGGGCCGGACGGGGAACCCGCCTCAGACTGAACCCGGGCGGCGCCGCGAACCGGGCGCGGCGGCACAGGGCACGGGCGGCTGCCCTGAGCGCGGCCGGGCGGCGGCGCGAACCGGGCGGCGGCGCGAGCAGGGCGCGGCGGCATCGGGAACCGGCGGGCGGGTCTGGGGCTCCACCGACGTCTTTGACGCGGGCCTGGCGGCTGGCCCAAGTCATGTTGTTGCTGGTCGGCGAGCCCAACAAGCGGGCGAGTGGTGGCCCGGCACCGGACCCGTGTTCAACCGGGACACCCGCGCCCGCGGTGGCACCACACCCGCATCTGCCAAGAACACCCTGATCCGCGGCATCGGCCGACCGCGCCCGGAACGCCCCGCGAGCGAGCCCGCTCGGCCGCGACATAGGCGTCGAGCACCACGTGCGACACGTCGCCCGCGCCCAGCCCCTCCTCGCCCATCCACCAACTCAACCTGGCCAAGGCGCAGGTCGACACATACACCGACCCGTCAGAACAGCGGATAGCGCCAACGAGTTCACCGCCGAACTCGCCCGCCACCGCCAACAACCCGCCGCCACGGTGGCGTAGCCTGTCGGGCAGGCCAGGGCCGCCGGGCAGGGCGGATAGCCGGGCTCGCCGGTAACGTCTTTTCCGGGCGCCGGGCCGCGTTCGGCGGCGAGCCACCCAGTTGAGCGCCGGACTCCGCTACCCGCCCAACCGCAGCGAGGCCGCCGGTGTCACGGGTTGATTGAACGTCATAGAAACTGTAACCTTAGTTGATGTGAGCACACTTCTGGTTGATGCGCCGCCGCGGGTGCGTGCTCCGTATTTGGCGGATTGGGTGTTGTCTCAGGGTTTGGTGTCGTTGACCACGGCGGAGGTGGCGGGGTTGTTGGGGGTGCCGCCGGGTCAGGTCAGGTCCCGGTTGCACGCTCCGGCGAAGCGGGGTGAGTGGGTCACGCCGGCGCGGGGTTTGTGGGTGCCGGTCGCGCCGCGGTACCGGGTGTTGGGCGGGCCGCCGGCGTTGGAGTACGTCGATGCTTTGATGGCCTATCTGGGGTCGGCTTACTATGTGGGTTGGTTGTCGGCGGCAGCGGTTCACGGCGCGTCGCATCATGCCGCCCAAGTAACCCAGGTGGCGGTGACGAGACCGGTTGAGGGTCGCCAAGTGGGGCGCGGCCGGATCGAGTTCTACACCAGGTCGAACCTGGGTTTGGTGCCGACTTCGCCTTACCGGACGTATTCGGGGGACGTGCCGGTGTCGACGCCGGAGGCGACGGCTTTGGACGTGGCTGCTGACACGCGGGCTGGTGGTGGTTTGGACAACGCCGCGAGCGTCATCGTCGGCATGATGGACGAGGCGGGCCTGGGCGAAACCAACCTGGTGGCGATAGCCCGCCTGTTCCCGGCGGCGGCGGTGCGGCGGGCCGGGTGGATCATGGAACGCCACGGCGGCGCGGGGCCGTTGACGGCGCTGCGTGAGGTGGCACGCGCCATGTCGGCCACGCCGTCGAAACTGGCGCCCTTCAAACCCGGCCGGACCAGCCTGGACCGGGACTGGAACCTGTATATCAACACCGAACTGGACATCGAGACATGATCCCCGGCAACGCGATCACACATTGGGCCACCGCGCACGCCTGGTCCAGCCTGGAGCAGGTCGAACAAGACCTGGTCCTCTCGCGGGCGATCTGCCTGATCGCCGGCCATCCGTATCTGCGCGGCGAGTTGACGTTCAGGGGCGGCACGGCCTTACACAAGCTCCATCTGCCCCGGCCGAGGCGGTACAGCGAAGACTTGGATTATGTGCGGTCAACGGCGGGCGGGAGGGCACCTGTTGATTGGTGTGGCTGACGATCTGACGGTGGTTGGAGTGGCCGATCCGTTGAGGGAGCAGGAGCGGCTGGCCAACCTGGTCGCGGATTCGGTCTCACCGAAGCTTGTGCCGTTGGTCGAGATGGTCACCGTCGAGGGCAAGACGCTGCTGGTGGCGACGGTGGCGTTGAGCAACCGCCGGCCGCATTTCGTGGAGAAACTCGGGAAGCGGCGGGGCGTGTTCGTGCGGCTTGGCGCGTCGAACCGCCAAGCGGACGGCGATCTGATCAAGGACTTGGAGCGGGGCACCCAGGATCTGTATTTCGATCAGCTTCCCGTCATCACCCAGTCCCCTGATGACCTCGATGCTGAGGCGCTCGAGGGGATGCTGGGCCGGCCGATGGGCTTGGAGGCGTTGCGCACCCTGGACCTGGTTGTACAGGACCAGGGACGCTGGGTGCCGACCAACGGCGGTGTGCTGCTAGCGGGCAAAGAACGGGAGCGGGTGTTCCCGTTCGCTTACGTCCAGTGCGCGCGGTTCCGGGGCGAGCGGCGCCTGGACATTTTCGACCACGTGGAGGTCCATGAGCATCTGCCGCTGGCGGTGGACAAGGTGATGGATTTCCTGAAGAAGCACGCTTTCCGGATCGCTGAGTTCGGCGACGTGCGACGGCGCGATGTCTGGTCGATCCCGGTCGACGCAGTCCGGGAGGTTATCATCAATTCGCTCGTACATGCGTCGTATTCTGTGAAGGGTTCGCCGGTGCGAGTGGCGTTCTGTGATGACCGGATTGAGGTGGACAGTCCCGGCGGGTTGCTGCCCGGCATCGCCGTGGAAGACATGATCAGGGGCACTTCATCTATCCGTAACCCGGTCCTGGCGAGGGTGTTCGCTGAGATGGATCTGATCGAGCAGTGGGGCACCGGGGTGCCTGGCGTGTTCGCCGCGGTGGCCGCTCAGGGTCTGCCGGTGCCGGAGATCACCGAGTTGCCGAAGGCGCTGCGGTTCACCATCTTCATCCAGAACCACCATCCACGGATCGAACCCGTGCCGGGAACCGACCGCGGCGCCTCGGGCGGCGCCGATCCTGAGCGAAGTGGCGAAGTGGCAAAGCCTGGTGGCGAAGTAGCAAAGCCTGGTAGCAAAGTAGCAAAGCTCGCAGGCGGGGTCGATGAGACCGATCTGGCCGTTCTCAATGCCGCCTCACGCGGCTCTGTCAGCCGTCTCGACCTGCTCGCCGCCGCGGGCCTGACGGACGTCAGCGGCAACTACAGGCGGCGTATAGCGACCCTGGTAGACGCTGGCCTGCTGGCCCGCACAATCCCAGACAAACCGACTAGCCCCCTCCAACGCTATGCCCTCACCGAAGCCGGCCGCGCCCTACTTGAACGCTGTCTTCTCGGGCCAAGG
>JAIROU010000306.1 GCA_031257375.1 Bifidobacteriaceae bacterium | reverse complement strand
CGGTGAAGATGGCGGACACCGCTCCCGGCCCGGCGTCATCGGGCGGCAGCATCGACACGGCCGTGGCGGACGAGCCGACCGCCGAGATCGAGCCGATCGTGTCGCGGGCCAGGGTCTCGGCGGTGATCGGCGAGCCGACCGACGAGGCGTCGAAGGTGTCCTGGGCGGTGGCCGCCAGGCGGGAGGCCTCCTGGAGCACGTCTTCCACGCGGGCGTTGAAGATGCCCGATCTGACCTGCTCGGTCAGCACCACCCCGACGGCCGACAGGGCCAGGCCCGAGACCACCATCACGCTCAACATGACGCGGGCCTGCAGCGAGCGCCTGACCAGGGCGATCGGACCCCGTTTGGCGGCCGGGGCCGGGGTCATAGCGGGTTGCCGGCCTTGTAGCCGACCCCGCGCACCGTCACCACCACGCTGGGGCTGTCCGGGTCGGTCTCGACCTTCGCCCGCAGTCGCTGGATGTGCACGTTGACCAGCCTGGTGTCGGCCGCGTTCTTGTAGCCCCAGACCCGTTCAAGGAGCATTTCGCGGGTGAAGACCTGCCACGGCTTGGAGGCCAGCGACTCCAAGATGTCGAACTCGAGCGGCGTCAGCGAGATCCGGCGGCCGGCTTTGCGAACCTCGTGGCCGGGCACGTCGATCTCGACGTCGCCGATCCGCAGGCGTTCGCCGTCCTCGGGCACGTGCAGGGGCGCGCGCCGGAGCCTGGCCTTGACCCGCGCGACCAACTCGGCCGGTTTGAAGGGCTTGAGTATGTAGTCGTCGGCCCCCACCGCCAGCCCGTCGACGATGTCTTTGGTGTCGGATTTCGCCGTCACCATGATCACCGGCACGCCGGATTCCTTGCGCAACTCGCGGCAGACCTCGATCCCGTCCATGCCCGGCAGCATCAGGTCCAGCAGCACCAAGTCCGGCCGCGTTTGCCGGATCAGCGTCAGCGCCTGGTTGCCATCGGTGCAGTAGTCGGGCGCGTAACCCTCCGAGGTCAGCACTATGCCGATCATCTCGGCCAAAGCGACGTCGTCGTCCACCACCATGATTCGGCCTGTCATCCTCCTATCGTGCCAGAATCGGCGCCGCCCGTCTCGCCCCGGCGCCGCGCCGGGCAGCCGCGCTTGACCAGCGTCCCCGGGGCCAGGCGGGCGCGCAGGCGGCGCCAATGGCTCAAGCCCTCGCCCAGGACCCGCTCGGCCAGCTCCACCCTGCGCCAGTGGTGGCGGGCGTCGGCGTCTGACGGGGTGGAGGCGCCGAAGGCGGCCGCGTCGGCCTGGCCGGCCAGGGCGACCAGCAGGTCCCGCGCCGCGCCGGGCGCCCGCCGGGCGGTGTCCAAGCGGGTGGCGGACGGCGGCGGGACGGGCGCCAGGCGCAGGTCGCGCAGGCGGCCGACGACTTGTTGCCAGCCGGCGGCGATCCGCTGGGCGGGCGGTCCGTCGCGGGCCCGGTGGCGGCGCCGCCGCGCCTTTGCGCAGGCCACCACCAGGGCGGCCGCCGCCAGCGCCGCCACCAGTCCGCCCGCGACCAGGGCGCTGACCGCGAGGGCTCCCAGCTCTGCCGGAACGGCCGGTGGGACGGCCGGCCTGGCCGAGCCGACCGGCGCCGGTTCCAGGTCTTCGTCGGGCGGGGCGGACGGCCTGGCCTCGACCGGCGGCGGCTGCGCCACCTGCGGCCGCGGCCGCGGCCGCGGCTGTTCTTGGGCCTGGCTGGGGGTGTCTTGCCGGTCCGGCGTGGGGAAGAAGCCGACCCAGCCCAGGCCGTCCAGGTTGACCTCGACCCAGGCCGACATGTCGATCCCGGTGAAGGTGTGCGAGCCGTCCGCGCTCCCCTCGGCCGGGCCGCCGTCGCCGCCGCGGCCTGGGGCAAAGCCCATCACGACCCTGGCTGGCAGGCCGAGCGAGCGCGCCATGACGGCCATGGCCGAGGCGTACTGCTCGGCATCGCCCACCATCGCCTCGCCGCCCAGCAGGGCGGTCAGGCGGTCCGCCCCGTGGCCGGCCAGAACCTGGCCCAGAGCCGAGCCCTCGCCGGGTCCCTCCTGGCCGTCCGAGTAATAGCCCGTCCGCAAAAACCGCTCCAAGGCCAGGGCTTGGGCGCCGGCGGTGGCGGCCCCAACCGTCGCGGCCGCGGCGGCCAGATCGGCCGCCTGAACCTGGGCGCAGTCCGGCAGGGCGACGGCGCCGGACTCGGCCGCCGCGATGGCCGAATCGGGCGGCCGGTAGTCTTGCCAAGCCGTGGCGATGGTGTAGGTGACGTCGCCCGTCCGGGCGAGCGGCAGGGCCAGGGCGCCGGTGGACGGGCTCAGGCGCAGCGCCTCGCGCAGCTGGCGGCCCTGGTCGTCGGCGAACTCGACCGCCAGCGGCGAACCGACCGAATACAGCCAGACCGTCTCGGCGTCGTGATTCTCCAGGTCAACGGACTGGGCCTGGCCGTCCACCGGGACCTCGGCCAGACGGCCGAAATTGCCGGAGGCCTCGCCCTGGCCGCCGCCCGAGACGTTCCAGACCACGCCGTCAAAGCGGTCCATGACCGCCAGTTTGACAGTCGCCCCATCCGGCAGGCCTGAGACCCGGAGCAGCACTTTCGACTTGAGGTCGGCTTTGAGGTAGCGCCGGTAGGCGCTCAGCGGGCTGGGATAGTCGCGCGGGTCGAAGGGCGGGCTGATCTGATCGCGGACGACCAGGCGGGGGCGCTGCTCGGCCAGGCCCCCTGCCCCCAGGCCGGCCGCCGCTCCCAGCGCCAGGGCCGCCGCGGCCGCCACCGCCCGGCCGGGCTGCCAGGTCTGCGCCCGCCAGGCCGCCCAGACCAGCGCGCCCAGGCCGAGCGCCAGGCCGACCGCCAGTCCGGCCGCCAGCCCGGCCGCGGGGCGGTCGGCGCCCAGGACCAGGCTGGCGACCAGCACCGCCGCCGGGGCCGCCGCCGCCCAGGGCGCTCGGCGGCGGGGCAGGCGGCCCGCCAGGGACACGCCGACCGCCGCGCCGACGTGGGCGAGCAGGAATGGGGCCAGGCCGAAGCCGCCGCCCGCGCCGACCGGCGCCGGGGCCGTCAACAAGCGCCGCCAGACCGCGGTCAACCCGGCGATCAGCCAACTCTCGGACGCCCAG
>JAIROU010000209.1 GCA_031257375.1 Bifidobacteriaceae bacterium | reverse complement strand
CCGACTCAGTCGTCGGTCGCCCCGGCCGCCGAGGCCGCCGCCGCGGGCGCGGCCGGACCGCCCGCCGCCAGCTTGGCGGCCGCGCCACCAGCCGGGTCGTCGGCGCCGGGGGTCCCCGGCGACCCGGCGGCATCGGCGGCCAACGCCTACCCTGGCACGCAGGAACTGGCCCTGACGACGTCCGGGCCTCTGGGACCGGCGATGCTGGTGACCGACGTCCTGAAGGAGGCCCTGGCCCAGATGGAGCGCCCAGGCCAAGTGCGGTGGGCGATCCAGACGATGGCCCAGGTGCCGGACGCGGTCGCCCCCCGGCTGGCCCACGCCGTCGCGGAGTTGATCGACGCGGCGGCCGCCAAGTCGCCGGCCCTGGCCGTCCTGGTGGCGGCCCGGTCGACCGAGGCCGAGTTGGTCATCACGATCCGCGACCGGGCGGCCGACCACCGGCCCGGCGACCTGGCCCTCGGGCCGCGACCGGCGGCTGTGCTATCCCTGGTCAGGCGCCTGCGGGGATCGTTGACGGCGGCGCCCGCGGCGCCCGGCGGGACTGAGACGCGGCTGTCCGTGCCGCTCGTCGCGTGAACCTGGGGCGGCCTCGGCGCGCGGGGTCCCGCGCGAGCGCCGGATCGGCTAAGTTGGGCTCGTGACCAGCAACGAGGACCCCACTCAGGGCATTGTCATCTTTGTGACCGATTCAGTCGGGGCGGTCATCGGCGCCAACAGCGCGCTGGTGGGCCGGACCGGCCTGGCGCCCCAGCAGATCCTCGGCGGATCGACCGCCGCCCTGCTCGCCCCGTCCATCCCGGCGGCCGTGACCAGGCTGGTGGCGGACGGGCTGGACCGCAACTCCCACGCCGCCGCCTACGTCCGGTTCGCCGGCCCGCCGGCGGCCGACGACTGGCACCTGCTGCTGGCCGTGTCCAGCGCCGGGACCCGCGTGCACCTGGCCGCGCCCTCGTCGCAGAACCGGGCGACCGATCAGCTGGCGGCCATCTACGCGGCCGCGCTGGCCCGCGAGGCCGCCGTCGAGGACGGGGCGTCGCGCGACAAGGCGGCCGCCGCCGGGGTCGATGAGATCCTCCGACGGCTGCGGTCGCTCGGCTTCGCCAGCTACGCCGACCTGCTGCGGGCGGCCCTCCCGGCCGAGGTCGCGCCCGCCCAGACCTTGCCGCCGCCGCCCGCCGACCCGGCCCTGGCCAGCGTCTGGTCGGCCGCCGAGGCCGCCGACCGCCAGGTCGAGCGCCTGCAACTGTCCCACGCCAAGCTCCTCGACACGGCCAAGTCGCTGATCCTGGGCGCCGACCAGTTGCTCGAGCAGGTCGAGCCGATGGAGGAGGCGGCCGGCCAGGTGATGAGCGCGGCCCGGTCGCTGGGCGGCTCGGCCATCCCGCTGACGGCGGCCCACCGCATCCTGACGGCGGTCGAGCAGACGGCGATCCGCTTCCGGGCGCTGTCCCTTGGGGTCGAGCGCTCGCGCGAACTGATCTCCAACCAGCGCTTGCTGCTGGCGATCGCCCGCCAGGTGGACAGGGCGGTTTTGGAGACGCTCTCGGAGTCGAACGGGCTCGGGCCGCAGGATCTCGGCCTGGTGGTCCCGCTGGTCGGCGCCTTGCACACGCTGGCGCCGCCGCTGGCCATGGGCACCGCCCGCGAGGCGGCCAATCTGACCCGCCTGTCGCGCGAGGCGACCGAGGCGGCCGGGCAGGTCAGGATGCTGGACACGACCCTGACCAGCTGGGAGCTGCTGGCCGCCCGCTTCGACCTGCCGTCGTCGCTGATCCCGGCCGACCTCGACGCCAAGGCCGCCGCCGCCGGGCTCGACGCCATCCGCGACCAGGCCCGCGCCGCCACCGCCCTGACCGGCGCCGGCTCGGCCAGCTTCTCCGAGGCCGCCGCCGGATTGGCCCGCGCCCTGCGCTACGCCCCCGGCTTCAGCTTCGCCTTGTGAGGCGCCGCCGCCGGGTCCGGGGTCGGCGGGGGTCAGCCCGCGATCAGGGCGTGGGCGAGCACGCGGTCGGCATCGTAGAAGACGGCTGACTGGCCGGGGGCGAGGCCGCGCAGGGGCTCGGCCAGACGCACGGCCAAGCCCCCCCCGGGGGGCGCGCCCAGTCCGGCGGGCGCCTCGACCACGGACTTCAGCGGGCGGCCGTGGGCGCGCACCTGGACCTCGCACTCCAAGCCGCCGGAACCTGCTTGACCAGCCGCGACGGGGTCGAACCAGACCGGTTCGCGGACCTCGAAGCGGTCGGTCTCCAGGGCCGAGGCCGGTCCGACCCGGACCACGCCGGCGGCCGTGTCGACAGCCGTGACGTAGCGCGGGCGGCCGTCCGCCGCCGGGCGACCCAGGCCGAGGCCCCGGCGTTGGCCGATGGTGAAGCCGTAGGCCCCGCCGTGCCGCCCGACCTCGGCGCCGGTCTGGTCGAGGATCGGCCCCGGCCGCTCGCCCAGGCGGGACCGCAGGAAGCCGCGGGTGTCGCCGTCCGCCACGAAGCAGAGGTCGTAGGAGTCCGGCTTGGCCGAGACCGGCAGGCCGCGCCGGGCCGCCTCGGACCGCACCCGATCCTTCGAGGCCATCTGCCCGAGCGGGAACAGGCACCGGCTCAAAGCCCCGGGGCCGGCCCCGGCCAGCACATAGGACTGGTCTTTGGCCAGGTCGCGGGCCCGGCGCAAGACCAGCCCGGCGCCCGGACCACTCGTCAGGCGCGCGTAATGCCCGGTCACAATGCCGTCGAAGCCCAGCGCGGCGGCCCGCTCGGCCAGCACCCGAAACTTGATGAACTGGTTGCAGCGCACACACGGATTGGGCGTCTGGCCGGCCGCGTAGGTGTCCAGGAAATCGCGCACCACCAGATCCTCGAACTCTTCGGACAGGTCCCAAACGTAGAAGTCGAGCCCCAATTTGGCGGCTGAGCGGCGGGCGTCGGATGCGTCCTCGATCGAGCAGCAGCCGCGCGCCGGGACCCGCGTCTGCGACCGGTTCCGCATCAGGGCCATGTGCACGGCCGTCACCTGATGCCCGGCCTCTGCCGCCAAGGCCGCCGCCACGGCGCTGTCGACGCCGCCGGACAAGGCGGCCAGCAGCCTCATCGCCACCCGCCCCTGGCGCCGCGCGCCGCCTGGGCGCGGTCGACCGCCTCCGGCAGGGCCGCCACCAGGGCCTCGACGTCGGCCGCGGTCGACCGGTGGCCCAAGGACACCCGCACGGCCGCCGCGGCGGTCGCCTCGTCCAGGCCCATCGCCACCAGGACGTGGGACGGCCCGGCCACACCGGCCGCGCAGGCCGAGCCGGTCGAGCACGCCAGCCCGGCCTGGTCGAGCAGGTAGACCATGTCCTCGCCGCGGGCACCGACGACCGTGAAGTTGCGCAAACCGGGCAGGCGCGCGCCCGGCTCGGCCGGGGTGCGGCTGGTCAGGGCCGGGTGGGCGGCCACCAAGGCGTCCAGCGGCGCCAGCCAGGCCTCGCACTTCCCGGCCCCGCCG
>JAIROU010000198.1 GCA_031257375.1 Bifidobacteriaceae bacterium | reverse complement strand
AATCCAAACACATCGGGCGGGCTCCGGGCGCTACCCGACCCAAGGCCGATGCCGCCCGGTCACCAAACGCCACCCGACCCAAGGCCGATGCCGCCCGGTCACCAAACGGCATCGGGCGCCAAGGCGCGAAACCCGGCCGCCCGAGCGTCACCGCGTTGGGCAGCCCGGCAGGTCGGCGTCCTCGCCGGAGCGCAGAGCGGCCAGGGCGCGGACGGCATCGTCCAATGAGGCCACCGCCACCACGCGCAAACCGGCGGGCTCGTGCCGGGCGACTTCGTCGCAATTGGCCTCGGGGGCCAAGAAGACCTCGGCGCCGTCGCGCCGGGCGCCGATCATCTTCTGGCGGATCCCGCCGATGGCGCCGATCGAGCCATCGGCGTCGACCGTGCCGGTGCCGGCGATGACGCGGCCGTCCGCCAGGTCGTCCGGCCCGAGCTTGTCGATGATCCCGAGCGCGAACATGGCCCCGGCGCTGGGGCCGCCGATGTCCTCGACGCCGAACTCGACCTCGACCGGGAAGCTGAACTCGACCGTCACGCCCAGCAGTGCGCGGCCGTCCTGGCCTTGGACCGTCCGCAGGCGGACGGTGCGCGCCGCGCCCTGCCGGATTAGGCCGACCTCGACCTCCTCCCCGGCCCCGACCTGGTCGACCAGGGCCTTGAGGGAGGCGAAGCCCTCGACCGGCTGGCCGTCGATCGAGGTCAGCTCGTCGCCGGGCTCGAGGACCTGCTTGGCCGCATCTGACTGCGGCTCGGCGATCTGCACGCCGACGCTCAGGCCGAGGTATTCCAGGGCCGCCGCCGTGGCCGAGTCTTGGGAAGAGGTCATCTCGGCGGCGGAGATGGCCTCGCGTTCGGCCGAGGACGACTCGCGGGGGTAGATCAGGTCGTACGGGACCAGCGCGTCATCGCCGTCGAAATAGCCTTCCACCAGCTGAAACAGGGACAGCGAGCCGGGATCGGAGCCGTTCGCGCCGACCGTCGTCAGGCGTAGTTCGCCGGTCACCTGGTGGCTTGGCTGGCGGTCGACCTGGATCATCTCCTGGCCGTCTTGGCTGCCTAGCACGTCGAAGGTGGGGCCGGGGGTTTCCAGGACGTACGGCACCGGCAGCCCAAAAAGCACCGCCCCGGAGACGGCCGTGGCCACCAGGCCCGCCACCAGGCTGATGGTGCGCGGCGCCAGGCGGATGGTGCGGCGCGTCAACCGCCGTTTGGGGGCTTGGGACGGGTCCGGGGCCAAGGACTGGTCCGGGGGCGGGGACTGGTCCGGGGGCGGGGACTGGTCCGGGGGCGGGGCGGGCCCGGCGGCGGCTGTCTGATCGCTCACGCAGGCCATTGTCCCTCAGGTTGCTACCGTTGATGGAACCGACAAGTAGCCCAAGGGGGAACCATGACCGAGCCACCCGGCGGCGCGGGGCGCGACCTACCGCCAGAGTTCATCGAGTTGATCCGCGCCTGGTTCGGCCCTCGGGCCGACTCGGTGCTCGAGTCCTTCCGCGAGTCCGGCGTCGACCCGGCCGCGCTGTTCGGGGCCACCGGGCTGTCCGCCGCCAGCCCGGAGTTCGGCCAGGTCATGAAACAGTTGAGCGGTTTCCTCCGGTCCGGGGCGCCGGACGGGTCGATCAATTGGGATTTGGCGCACGATGCCGCCCGCAAGGCCTCGCTCACCAAGGGCGGCGACCCAGTCGTGGCGGCCAGCCAGGGAAGCCAGGTCTTGGACGCCTTCCGGATCGCCGACCTGTGGTTGGACCAGGCCACCGAGTTCACCGCCGCAGGCGCGGCGCCGCTGGCCCTGTCCGCCGCCGACTGGATCGAGGCGACCCTGCCGCGCTGGCGCAGGCTGACCACGCCGGTCGCCAATTCTCTGACCAAGGCGATGACCTGGCTGATGGAGCAGCACTCGCGGGAGCATCCCGGCGCCGCCGAGTTGACCCAAGAGGCCTCGCGCAACGCCCTGCCCCTGATCGGGTCTCTGTTCGGCTTGCAACTGGGCTCGGCCCTGGGCCAATTGTCGCGCGAGGTCTTCGGTTACACCGACGCCGGCCTGCCCCTGGCCGATCCGGGCGCGACCGCCCAACTGCCGCAAGCGGTGGAGGCCTTCGCGGCCGGCTTGGAACTGCCCCCGGCCGAGGTCCGCATCTTCTTGGCCGCCCGCGAGTCGGCCCACGCCCGGCTGTTCAAACGGGTGCCCTGGCTGGTCGACCATCTGCACGGGGCCGTCGAGTCCTACGCCTCGGAGATCTCGATCGACCTGAACCGGCTGGAGGCGATGATGGCGGACGTCGACCTGGCCGATCCGGCCTCGCTGCGCCAGGCCATCGCCGGGGGCCTGTTCGCGCCCATGCTGACCGAGCGCCAACGCTCGTCCCTGCGCCGCCTGGAGACCGCCCTGGCCCTGGTCGAGGGCTGGGTCGACGTGGTCACCCTCCAAGCCCTGCGCCCCAACCTGCCCGACCTGGGCTCGCTGCGGGAGATGACGCTCCGCCGCCGGGCCGAGGGCGGCCCGGCCGAACACGTCCTGGCCACCTTGGTCGGCTTGGAGCTGCGCCCCCGCCGCGCCCGCCAGGCCTCCCAACTCTGGCAGTCGGTCACGGACCGGGGCGGCGCCGCCGAACGCGACGCCATCTGGTCCCACCCCGACCTCCTGCCCGCCCACGAGGACTTGGACGAGCCCGAGGCCTTCTACGACCGCCGCCGCGCCCGCATCGCCGCCGACGCCGCCATAGACGCCGAAATAGCCGCCCTCCTAGGGCCGTGGTGAATAACCACGGCCCGGCCGTGTTGACGAGGGGCAGCCGAAGGCTGACCAGCGGAAACGCGGAAGGCAAGCAGAGTTTTGGTCTAGGAGGCCGACTTTTTGGCCGGCCTCCTAGACCCCTAAACCCGGGGACGGTCCTTTCGTCTCAAACCTGGGGACACTCCTTCCCCGCGTGTCGCCCGGCGACATCCGCGCGCCGCCCGCTCGACGAGCCCGCCACTCCCGCCGCGAGTTATCCACAGGTTTTTTGTTTCTGTCGGCTCTTGGGCTGCCAACACGGCTAGCCTGTGTCAGATGCAGTTCCGAAACATCGCAACCGAACAATAGGGGGCGCAATGGCACGCACCGCTCGACTGGGCTCGTCCACCGGGATCTTCCATGTCATGATTCGCGGGGTCAACCGACAACCCATCTTTGAACGTGACGGCGACCGCGAACGTTTCCTCGGCATCGTCCAAGCTGTCAAAAAGCTGAGCGGCTGCCAACTGTACTCGTACTGCCTTATGGAAAACCACGTTCACCTGCTACTTCGAGAAGGCGACGAGCCGCTGGCCGTGATCATGAAGCGGATCAACGTGCGCTACGCGACCTGGTTCAACAGCGTTTACGGTCGGGTCGGGCATCTCCTGCAAGACCGCTTCCGCAGTTGCCCGGTCGAAGACGAGGCTTATCTCATCACCGTTCTGCGCTACATCTGGCTCAATCCCGTCAGAGCGGGGTTTTGCGCGAGCGCCGCCGACTACCCCTGGGGCAGCCGGCGCTGGGCCGGGCTCGCCAACGACCTGCTGGACGAATCGAGCCTGCTCGAGTTTCTGCCGGTCGACCGGCTGGCCGAACTAGACCAGATGCCCGACGACCCGGACTCGATCCGGCTGCCCGACCCGCCGCGGCCTCGGCTGAGGCGTGATTGGCGGGCGGAGTTGGCCTCGACGCTCGGCGCGCTGGGCCTTGGCGCGACGGTGGCGGACTTCCAACGCCTGCCGATCGGCCGACAACGCTTGGTCATCCAGACGCTGTGCGCCCGCGGCGCCAAACGGACCGAGTTGGCCAAGCTCACCGGGCTGTCGAAGACCCAGGTGCATTGGCGGGCGGTGACAGCTTCGGCCACAGCCGACCAGCCCGGCCCGCGGGACCTCGTGCCCGCCCTGAGCGGCCCCCGGGGATAAAGGTGTGTCCCCGAGTTTGAGACGAAAGGACCCTCCCAGC
>JAIROU010000163.1 GCA_031257375.1 Bifidobacteriaceae bacterium | reverse complement strand
GATGGTCCAGTCCGTCAACGTCAACTTTTTCATCCCGGCCCAGCCGACGCTCCTGTTCGCCGAGGAGATCGACCAGACGGGCACCACCAAGAAGCTCCGCTTCTGGCCAGGCGGCGTGGTCGCCACAGTCGTCTCGATCCTGACAGGCGTGGCCATGTGGCGATTGGTGCTGTGACGGCCCACCCCGGCCAGCCGCGCCGAAGCCCGGCGGCCGGGACGGCTGGCTCGTGGACGGGTCCGGCCGGGTCAGTTTCCGCCAGTGGGACGCGGGCTTGCGGAGGCTGGTTTCAGCAGTTCCACCTCAAGGCGGTCGAACTTGTAGAAATCCGTGTCGAAAGTCAGAACTGGGCAGGCGAACCCCTGGGCGATGGCGGCGATGTAAGCGTCGGCCACCAGATTCCCGGTCGCGTCGGCTTGAACGCAAAGACCGAAGAAGCGCCGGTTTAGGCCGGGCGGGTCGGCGAACTCCTGATAACCCGGCGCCGCCATGATCTGGTGCGCGATTGTCTGAACGTCTTGGGGAGTGGACGGCGAGGGAAAGACGCGGTGATTAGTCGCGATCCGCGCCAGACCGGCCCAGCACACCCCCGGCACCAGGACGCCGGCGCCGCGCCGGGCGAGGCGCGGCCGAAGGGCCGCGTCGGCCGTCAGGTGGCCCGGATGGTCGCGGCGGTGCATGGCCACGAGGACATTGACGTCCACGACGATCACGCCGGGTCCTCCCGTTCAGCCTCGTCCAGGAGGTCGAACATCGCCCGGTTTGAGAAAAGGTCGATGCCTGGGTTGGGCGCTCCGGGCACCGTGTGGAACTCCAAAGCGACCGGATCTGAAACGTCTCCCGCCGCGGCCAGCCGGCCCCGGACGGCATCGTCCATGAACTGCCCCAACGTGATCCCCTGCGCCGCGGCCAGACGCTTGGCCTCCGCTAGGAGGTGATCGTCCAGATTCACTGTCGTGCGCACACCATCACACTAACGCATCACTTGCACCGTAGGAAAACATCGCTGATGCACCTCTCGCTCCCGCCGACGGCGCACAACCTCCGGCAGCGCGGCGACCGCCTCATCGTTGTGCAGCGGCAAGGCGGTGGCCTGCTCGGGCCGGTCGCGCAAACGACACCCACACACCATCCCGAAGAGCCGAAGTACGCCGCCGGTTGCGCCAGGGCGGACAAGAAGACGAAGGGTTTGACCCTGGACGAGGTGTGCCGGGTGACGGACTGGTCCGGGGCGAACGCCCGGCGCCGGGTGTCCCTCAGGGCGGCCGGGCGGCATGGGACGAGTCAGCGGCCGCGAGCCACGGGCGACCCGGCGGACCGGCGCCGTCCGGGGACGGACCGATCGACCCGAAGCTCCCGCGCCTACAGAACGACCAGGTTGGCGGCGGTGGCGCCGGGCGCGGGCGTCAGCGGCACCCGGCGGTCAAGAGTGACGAGACGGCCACCGTGGGCCACCGCCAGCGCCAGCAGGTAGACATCGGTCACTTGGCCCGGGCCGAGCAGGCGGCCTCCCGCGACCGCCCCCTGGGCGGCCAACGACACGTCGCACGGCCAAAAAGTGTGGTGCGGCTCCCGCATCGCCTCAGCCAGCCGACCGATGGCTTGGGAGACGGTCGAGCCCGCGGGATAGCGCGGACCTGAGACGACCCGGACGTAGCCGGCCTGGGTGATTGGGCAGGTCGCCCAGCCCTGGGCGATGGACTCCGTCAGCCAGGCGCGCGCCCGGCCGTGGAAAAGATGGTCCGTGTCCAGCAGGGCGAGCAGCACATTGACGTCCAGCAGCGAGATCACACGCCTTCCTCCTCGCGGATGGCGTTGACCAGATCGTTGGTGACGATCACGCCACGCCGGGGGAGCGGGCGGAAGCCGAAGAACTCGTCGTCGGGCGACGTCGGCGCGCCGTCCGCAGCGTTCCCGGCCAGCGCCCGCCGGGCCAGCCGGGACAGAACGGAGCCGATCGCCGAACCCTCGGCGCGGGCGATGTCCCTGGCGGCCGCCAGCACGTCGTCATCGATCGACAGAGTAGTGCGCATGCATCAGAGGCTATCGCGTAACCGTTGGCCCGCCACCGCGACAGCATCCGCCGATGCCGCCCGCCCGCCCCGCGCTCCACACGTCGGCCCCCAGCGCGGGCGGCGCGGCGGGCGGCGGACGAGCGCGGCCAGGTCGAGGGCGCCGGTCAGGTGTCAGCCAGAACCTCGACCCGTGCGCCCAGGGCCTCGTAGGTCTTGACGGCGCGGGCGTCCCGGCTGGCCAGCGGCACGCCGCGGGCGGCGGCGGCCAACGCGACGAGCGCGTCGTAGACCGCCCCGCCGCTGATCCCCCGCGCGGCCAGGAGCCTGTGGACTTGAGCGGCGGTTTCCGGCGGCAAGGCCGCCGGAGCCCCAAACCGGCCGTCGATGGCGCGGACGGCATCGGCGGGGGCCATTCTGGCGTCCCCGTGCAAGCGCGTGAGCACGGCGTAAGTCTCGGCCAGGGAGTGAGTGGTCAGGCACAGGGGCCGCCCGGCCAGCCATTCCTCGAGCCGCTGGTTAAGCCCCTCGATGTCGACCAGCAGCGGGACCGCGACAGATGTGTCAACCGCCCAAGTCTCGGCGCTCACCGGCGTCCCTGGTCGATCAGCGCGAAAATCATCTCTTCGGACACTTTGGTGTCCGATTGGCCCACCAGGTGCCCGAACCGGTTGCGCACCAGCCGCGCCGTGCGGCCGAGCGGGGTCAGGCTCAGTCCCGCGCCGTAGGCGGTGACGTCGACTTTCGCACCGGGCTCGAGCCCGAGCGACTGGCGCAGCGACTTTGGGATCAGCACCCGGCCAGCGGGGTCAATGGTAACAATCATGGGAACATGGTACCGGCTGCGTTCCCACTTTCAGCGGCCGACGGCATCGGACGCGCCGGCGGGTCGGGCGGCCGAACGCGGCGGGCGGCATCGGCGGTGGGGCGCCGAGACCTTCATCGTCACCGCGCCGGCCGAGGCGGTCTCGCCGGCCCGATCTTCGCCAAGACGGCCCGGCCGCGTTTGACCAGACCGTTCTGATCAGGCTGCCAGATCAACCAGGGTCAGGCCGGGTATGTCGTCGAAGTCCTTCCGGTTCAGCGTCGCGAGCGGCATCCCGGCGGCCAAGGCAATGCCGGCGACCTGCGTGTCGGCCAGCCCGCGTGTCCTGATCAGACCGATCGAGGCCGCCCATCTGGCCGATGGCGAGTCGAAGGACAGGATCTTGCCCTCGAATTGAGCCATCATCCGTTCGAACCAGGCGCGCAGGGCAAGGCCTTGCCCGGGATCGCGCCGCTCCAGCTTCATCACGCCCGCCAACAACTCCATCTCCGTGACGGTCGAGATGCGGAAATCGGCCGCGTCGTGGCGGGCCAGCCAGGAGCGCAGGGCCGCGTTGTCGTCCAGACGGCGCATCGCCGAGACAACCGTCGTGTCGAGCAGGACCGCGCTCACAAGTCAGCGATCCGCATTGGCGAAGTGTCGCGGTCGGGCTCCCAATCGACCTGCTCCAGACCGGGCACGGCGTCGGCGATCGCCCGGAACACATCGTAAGCGTTGGGCCGCGGCGCCGCGTCGCTGCGTCGCACAACGATGCCGCCATCCGGCAAGTCCTCGAACTCCAGTCGGTCGCCGCGCCGAAAACCATGCTTGGCCAGCAGTTTGGCCGGCAATGTGATCTGGTTCTTGTCCCGCAGGGTCGCAACCGTCACGATTCCTCCAATCCGATTGTAGGAAGGGTGCTTCCTCCAATCCTACCGCCCTGCACCGCGAGCCCCCTATGGCACGGGCGAGGTCAGCCTTGTTCCGGGTTGCCCAAGAAGCCGGCCGGCCGGAATCGGGACACCAGGCGCCTGGCACGGGGAGTCCCGAATCGGGGCGTCCCGAATCGGGGCGTCCCGCGGGCGGCCCGGCGGCGGCCACACCGGCGGCGCCGGAGGCCGAACCCGGCGGACGGCATCGGCGGTAAGTTGAAAAGATGCAGTCCGCGACCCTGCCCGTCGGCACCGAACTGGGCGGCTACGTGCTGGCCGGGGTGCTGGGGTCGGGTGCCTCGGGGACGGTTTACCGGGCGCGGGACGCCGAGGGCCTGCCGGTGGCGTTGAAGCTGCTGCACGCCGGGGCGGCCGCCGACGCGGCCTCGCGCAAGCGCCTGCGCCGCGAGGTCGCCGCCCAGCGGGCGATCCGCTCGGCCTACGTGGTCCAGGTGGTCGACGCCGAGTTGGACGGGGCCGAGGCCTTCATCGTCACCGAACTGGTCGAGGGGGTCTCGCTGGCCCGCGACATCGCCGCCAACGGCCCCTGGGAGCCGGACCAGTTGGCCGAATTGGCGCGCGCGCTCGACCAGGCGCTGGCGGCGGTCCACGGCGCCGGGGTGCTGCACCGGGACATCAAGCCGTCGAACGTGGTCCTGGACCGGTCGGGGCGGCCGGTCCTGATCGACTTCGGGATCGCCCAGGACAGCGGCGAGAGCCGCCTGACGGCCGCCGGACTGGTCGCCGGGACTCCTGGCTTCGTCTCGCCGGAGTTGCTGCGCGGCGCCGACCCGAGCACCGATTCCGACATTTGGGCCGCCACCGCACTGCTGTTGAACGCGGCCACCGGGCGACAGCCGTTCGGCACCGGCACGGTTGAGGCGGTGCTCACGCGGGTGCTCGACGGCCTGCCCGATGTCGACGGTTTGCCCAGTGCAGTCGCCCAAGCCTTCCAGCGGGCGCTCACCCCGGACGCCGACCGCCGCCTGGGCCTGACCGAACTGGCGGACGCCATCAGCCCGCCCGCGCTCGGCTCCGGCCGCGGCCAGACCGAGGAGATGACGCCGCCCACTCGGCTGGCCCCGGTGGGCGACGACCCGATGGCCGCCTGGACCCAGCCGGTGCGGCCGCCGTGGCGGGCGCCGCGCCAGGTGGACTACCGGACGTGGCTGGACGACACCCGCCGGGGGCGCGGCGCCGGTGATCTCGCCGCCGGCGGCGGGCGCGGCCCTGGCGGCGTCGGCGGGGGAGGCATCGGCGGCATCGGCGGCGGGGACGCGGGCGGCATCGGCGAGGCTGCCGGGGTCGGCCGGGCGGGGCCGCCGGTCGCCTATCCCCCCGACCGCCAGGCCGACGATGCCGTCCGCCCGCCCGAGCCCTACCCGCCAGCGCCGCCGCCCTTGCGCCTGCTCACCTTTGGGCTGTGGGCTTGGCTTGGCGCGCTGGCGCTGCACTGGCCGTGGCCGGTGGCGGGGGTGGCGGCGGCCGCCCTGGTGCTGGCCCGGACCGTCTGGGTGGGGGTCCAGGCGGTGGCGGCGCGCCGCCACCGGCGCGGCCGACGGCGGTCGGACCGCACCCGCACGGTCTTGGGCGCGCCCTGGTACTTCTTGCGCGGGCTCGGCGGGTCGCTGCCGGCCCTGGCTCTGGCCGGGTTGGTGGCCGGGGCGACCTATCTGATCTGGACCAACCTGGCGGACCTGGACCAGGGCCGCGCGGAACTGGCGGCGGCCTGCGTGGCGGTCGGGCTGGCGCTGGTCTGGTGGGGGCCGTCTGGCGAGGAGACCCGCCTGGGCGCGCGCGCCATCCTACGCGGCCTGCTGCCAACCGCCTGGGCGCGTTGGCTGTTCGCCCTGGCGGCGCTGGCGAGCGCCGGAGTGATTCTGGCTTTCCAATTCAGATGAGCGGCGGCGGACTGCGACATCACCCGACGCCATCGCGCCCTCCGACGGCACCGTGCCCGTTGGCGGCATCGTGCGCCTGGTCGCCACTGTGCCCCTGGGCGGCCCACCACCGTTTGAGCGCGTCGGTGGCGGCGCCCTGGCCGAGGGGGCCGTCGTTGATGCGCCGTTCGAGGAGGTAGCGGTAGGCGCGGCCGACGTCCTTGCCCGGCCCGATCCCGAGCACGTCCATGATCTGGCGGCCGTCCAAGTCCGGGCGAATGGCCCGAAGCTCCTCCTGAGCGGCCAGTTCGGCGATGCGGCGCTCCAAGTCGTCTTGGGCGAAGGCCAGGCGGTCCGCCCGCTGGCGGTTGCGGGTCGTGCAATCGGCCCTGATCAGCCGGTTCAAGCGGTCGAGGAGCGGGCCGGCGTCGGTGACGTAGCGGCGGACCGCCGAGTCGGTCCAGGCGCCGTCGCCGTAGCCGTGGAAGCGCAGGTGGAGCTCGATCAGCCGGGCCACGTCCCGGATGGTGGCGTTGTCGAAGCGAAGCGCGCGCAGCCGCCGGGCCGCCAGTTTCGCGCCGACGAGCTCGTGGTGGTGGAAGGAGACGGCGCCGCCGGGCTCGAAGCGGCGGGTCGCCGGTTTGCCGATGTCGTGCAGCAGGGCGGCCAGGCGCAGCACCAGGTCCGGGGCGGGGACCGGCCCGTCGGCACCCGTCTCCAGGGCGATGGCCTGGTCCAGCACGGTCAAAGTGTGCTCGTAGACGTCCTTGTGGCGGTGGTGCTCGTCAATCTCCAGCTGCAGGGCCGGCAGTTCTGGCAGGACCCGTTCGGCCAGGCCGGTGTGGACCAACAGCTCAAGGCCCCGGCGCGGCTGGGGGGCCAGGATCAGCTTGGTCAACTCGGCCTGGACGCGCTCGGCCGAGACGATCTCGATCCGGTCCGCCATCGCCGCCATCGCGGCCACCACCGGCTCGTCGACGTCGAACCCCAGTTGGGCGGCGAAGCGGGCCGCCCGCATCATGCGAAGCGGGTCGTCATCGAACGACTGTACGGCCGCCACCGGCGTCCTCAGCATTCCCTGGGCCAGGTCCGCCAGGCCCCCGAACGGGTCCGCGAACCGCACTCGCGGCGCCAGCAGGACGGCCATCGAGTTGATCGTGAAGTCGCGCCGCGACAGGTCCCCCTCCAGCGAGTCGCCGTAGCTGACCTCCGGCTTGCGCGAATCGGGCTGGTAAACCTCGCTCCGGTAGGTCGTGATCTCGACCGTCGTGCCGCCGCGCCGCGCCGCCACCGTGCCGAAGGCCCGCCCCACCTCCCAAGTCTTCGACGCCCACCGCCGCAGAATCTCCAGCGTCTGCTCCGGCCGGGCGCTGGTCGCCAGGTCCAGGTCCTCGATCGGCCGCGCCAGCAGCGAGTCCCGCACCGGGCCGCCGACCAGCGCCAGTTCGGCGCCGGCCGCCGCGAAGGCCTTGGCCAGGTCTTTGGCGGCGGGCGGCACTTGCCCGATGACGTGCGCGGCCGCCCGCTCGAAGGCGTCGGCCGGGACTGGTTTGGCTTGAGACACGATAACCAACCCTATTAGAACCAAGGAACGGGAAGTCCCCAATGCGGCGCCCCGTCGCGCGGCCATCTGCGACGAACCGGGCCACCTGGTGCGGCGCTTGTCGGCGATACTGATCAGCGGCAGCGTCGAAGTGCCGCTGGGCCTCACCAGACAGGCGGACGGCGCGGCTCACGCATACCTGCGGCCAAGCCCGTCAAAGAAGACCTCGGCCTCGGCGGTGGCCCCGGGATCCGCGCGATGCCGGCGCAACGCCTCGCGCGCCACCGCCAACTCGTCCAGGGAGTATCCGGTATCGAGCGTCTCCAACAGCGCAAGAAGCCCGGCCGGGTGGAGGCAAGCCCCACGGATTTCAGGAGCAATCCCGCAGCCCGGGGCCCGAACGGCTCTCGCGCAGAAGTCGGCCGTCTCGCCCGAGACAGCTCCGGCTGCCGGGGGAGGACTTGAACCGCCGACCTCCGGGCGGGCCCGCGGCCCATCCGGTTGACTGCGGATACTCCGGGTTGGATCGGGTTTTCCCTGGTCAAAAGCACGCGGGTCAGCGCGTTCGTGCATCATCGTACTCGGTTGGCTTGGGCTGGCGCGGATCATCCTGGGTTGTTTTCGGGGAGTAAAGCGTGACCGGTGGCGCCCGCATTCTTAGCCTGCGTGCCGAAGGTGCTCCGTGCCCACGCCGCCGCGGCCAGCGCCGTCCTCGTCGATCTCGCGCCCGCAGACTATGCATCTCACGCCCCTGAAGACCTCCTTCGGGGGCCGCCCATGCGCCGGGGCGGCCTCGACGCCGGGGAACGTTGCGCTCATCGCATCGAACAAGCGTGGATGGAGGCCAGCCACCGCCGCGTGCAACCCCTCCACCGTGTTCGGCGGCCTGCTCCGCGCCGCGACCATGTAACCGAGGGTCGAACGATATTGGGCCGCCGAGACGATTCGAGCCAGGAACTGGTCCGGGTGCACCGTCGACATGGACGCCACCCGCAGGTCGGCGGCACCGAAGTGGTGAACGTTGCG
>JAIROU010000127.1 GCA_031257375.1 Bifidobacteriaceae bacterium | reverse complement strand
AAGCGCCGTCGAATCCCTTGAGCCGACCAAGGTCAAACTGACCGTCGAGGTTGATTGGGACGACCTGAAACCCGTTCTGGACAAGGCCTACAAGGAAATCCGCGGCCAAATCTCGGTCCCCGGGTTCAGGCCTGGCAAAGTCCCCAACCGGATCATCGACCAGCGGGTCGGCCGGGGCGCGGTGATCGAGCAGGCCATCAACGACGCGCTCGGCGGCTGGTACCGGGCGGCGCTGGACGAGCACAAGGTGCGCCCGATGGCCCAGGCCAAGGTCGACCTGTCGCGGCGGCCGGACCCGGTCGCGGCCGAGCCGGATTTCGAGTTCACGGCCACGGTCGAGATTCGGCCCGAGGTCGTCCTCCCCGACTTGTCCACCGTCAAAGTCGTGGTCAAACCGGCCGCCGTGACCGACGAAGAGGTCGAATCCCTGCTGGACGAGTTGCGCGGGCGGTTCGCCTCCCTCAAGACCGTCGACCGCCCGGCCGCCGAGGGCGACTTCGTGACCTTGGACCTCAAAGCCGAGATCGACGGCGAGGAGATCGATTCCGTGTCCGGCATCTCTTACCAGATCGGCGCCGGCAATATGCTTCAAGGTCTTGACGAGGCCCTGGACGGCCTCTCGGCCGGCGAGGAGACGACCTTCAACTCGGCCTTGGCCGGCGGCGAGCGGGCCGGCGAGCAGGCCCTGGTGACGGTCAGCCTCGAGGCCGTCAAAGAGCGCGAGCTGCCGCCGGCCGACGACGACTTCGCCGAGCTGGCCAGCCCGTTCGACACCATCGAGGAGTTGCGCGAGGATTTCCGCGTGACGGCCGCCAAACAAGCCGAGCGCCGCCAGGTGGTCGAGGCCCAGGACAAGCTGATCGACCACCTGCTCGAGACGCTGGATTTCCCCGCCCCGCCCGGCGTGGTCCAGGCCGACGCCGAAGCCCGCCTCGCGCGCGACGGGAAGCCAGCCGACGACGAGGCCGCCCTGGCCGAGCGCAAGGCCGACGCGACCAAGGCCGTCCGCACGCAGTTGCTGATGGACGCGCTGGTCGAGCGCCTGAAGGTGGAGGCCAGCCGACAGGAATTGGTCGGCTTCATGTTGAACCTGTCCGGCTCGTACGGAATCGACCCGCAAAGCTTCATCATGGCCGCCGACAAGTCCGGCGAACTGCCGCACTTCCAGGCCGAACTGCTGCGCAACAAGGCCGCCGTCGAGGCGCTCAGGCGGGCCGCGGTAGAGGACGAGGACGGCCAGGCGATTGACATCAAGGCGCGCCTGACCTCGCCGGACGCCAAGTTGGGCGATGCCCTGGCGGCCGTCGACGGCGATGGGGCCGAGGACGAGGCGGTGGCCGTCGACGCGCTCATCGAGCAGGTCGACATCGACCTGGCCGCTTTGGCCGAGGCCGACGAGGAGGCCTGACCCAGCCCGGCGGCATCGTCAAAAATCCGACGCCCGAGTTTCCACGCCCGTAGCGAAACCGGGCGCTGGGAGCCGCCGGGGCGGGGCGATCACCGTTAGGGTCGTGTCCTGGAAAAGTCCAACTGAACTCAGGAGTCCGCAATGAGCTTGGAATCACCGGCGCTGGCCGCGCCCGACGGCCCCGGCATGGGTTTGAACGACTCGATCTTCAACCGCCTGCTGAAGGAGCGCATCATCTGGCTTGGCTCCGAGGTCCGCGACGAGAACGCCAACGCCATCTGCGCCCAGATGATGCTGCTGGCGGCCGAGGACCCGGAGCGCGACATTTACCTTTACATCAACTCGCCCGGCGGCTCGATCACGGCCGGGATGGCGATCTACGACACCATGCAGTACGTCAAGCCGGACGTGGCGACCGTGGCCGTGGGCGTGGCGGCGTCGATGGGCCAGTTCCTGCTCTCGTCGGGTGCGAAGGGCAAGCGCTTCGCCACGCCGCACGCGCGCGTGATGATGCACCAGCCGTCCGGCGGGATCGGCGGGACCGCCACCGACATCCGGATCAACGCCGAGTTGATCTTGCACATGAAGCGCCAACTGGCGGCCCTGATCGCGGAGCAGACCGGCAAGACGGTCGAGCAGATCAACCGCGACGCGGACCGCGACCGCTGGTTCACGGCCGCCGAGGCGCTCGAATACGGCTTCATCGACAAGGTGGTCACCCACGAATCGGTGGTCCGCCCGTCCAAGCGGAAGGCATGACAAGATGACGATCGACCCGCGCTCAACCTATGGCTCGCTGGCGCCGCTGGCATTCGGCGGCAGCGCGGCGGCGCCGCAGGCCCGCTACGTGCTGCCGTCCTTCGAGGAACGCACCCCCTACGGCTTCAAGCGCCAGGACCCCTACGCGAAGCTGTTCGAGGACCGGATCGTCTTCCTGGGCGTCCAGATCGATGACGCCTCGGCCGATGACATCATGGCGCAGCTGTTGGTCCTGGAGTCGCAGGACCCGAACCGCGACATCACCATGTACATCAACTCGCCCGGCGGCTCGATCACGGCCCTGACCGCGATCTACGACACCATGCAGTACATCACGCCCCGCATCCAGACCGTCTGCCTGGGCCAGGCCGCCTCGGCGGCGGCGGTGGTGCTGGCGGCCGGGACGCCCGGCTTGCGCCTGGCGCTGCCGAACGCCCGCGTGTTGATCCACCAGCCGGCCTTCGAGGGCGGCGCCTACGCCCAGGCCAGCGACATCGAGATCCAGGCCAATGAGATCTTGCGGATCCGCCAGTGGCTGGAGGACACCATCGCCAAGCACTCCAACCGGACCGCCGAGCAGGTCCGCGAGGACATCGAGCGCGACAAGATCCTGACCGCCGAACAGGCCTTGGAATACGGCATGATCGACCAGGTCCTCAAGTCCCGCAAGTCGGTCGACAAGGCTTAGGTTCCGCGGTCGGCGGGCGGGATCGGCCGGCCCGGCGGTGCGGCCGGGTAGCCTTGAGGGCGATGAATCAGACCCGTAGCCCGCGTCGGCGGGTGGCATTGTTGTTCGGCGGACGTTCCGGCGAGCATTCGATTAGCTGTTTGACCGCCGCCTCGGTCTTGGAGGCGATCGACCGCGAGCGGTTCGAGCCTGTGCCGGTCGGCATAGCCCGCGACGGCCGCTGGACCCTGGCGCCGGACGACCCGTCCGCCCTCAAACCGGCCGGTGGAAAGCTGCCGGAAGTGCGGGGCGCCGGGCCGGAAGTGCTGGCCCCGGCGCGGGCCGGATCGGCCGAGTGGCGCCTGGCCGGGGCTGACGGACGGTTGACCCCGCTGGGGCGCATCGACGTCGTCTTCCCGCTGCTGCACGGCCCCTTTGGCGAAGACGGCACCGTCCAAGGCCTGCTCGAGCTGACCGACCAGCCCTACGTCGGGGCCGGCGTCCTGGCCAGCGCCGCGGGCATGGACAAGGGCTATATGAAGTGCCTGCTGCGAGCCGAGGGCCTGCCGGTCCAGCCCTATGTCCAGATCGCGCCGGGGGCCTGGGCGGCCGACCGCCAGGCCGTCACGGCCGCCGCCCTGGCCTTGGGCCTGCCGCTGTTCGTCAAGCCCTGCCGGGCCGGCTCGTCGCTCGGCATCACCAAAGTC
The DNA here is from genome assembly GCA_031257375.1 of Bifidobacteriaceae bacterium. Classification (GTDB taxonomy): domain Bacteria; phylum Actinomycetota; class Actinomycetes; order Actinomycetales; family WQXJ01; genus JAIRTF01. The sequence continues at coordinate 953 of JAIROU010000127.1, read as the reverse complement.
GCCGCCGGGCCGGGCGCCGCCGCCCGGCTGGAGGCGGCCGTCGAGCGGGCCGGCCGCCACGACCCGCGCGTCCTGGTGGAAAAGGCGGCCAACGGCCGCGAGATCGAGTGCGCCGTCCTCGGCTCGACCGGCCACGGCCCGCCCCGGACCGCCCTGCCCTCGGAGATCGTGGTCCGGGGCGGCCACGACTTCTACGACTTCGAAGCCAAGTACTTGGAGGCCGCCGCCGCCGACCTGCGCTGCCCGGCCGACCTGCCGGACGCGGTCACCGGCGCCATCCGGCGGCTGGCCGCCCAGGCCTTCGCCGCCATCGGCGCCGAGGGACTGGCCCGCGTCGACTTCTTCTACGACGCCGAGGCGCCCGAGCCGCTGGTTATCAATGAGATCAACACCATGCCCGGCTTCACCCCGATCTCCCAGTATCCGCGCATGTGGCAGGCCTCCGGCCTGTCCTACACCGACCTGCTGAGCGAACTGATCGACCTGGCCCTGGCCCGCCCGGTCGGCCTGCGCTGAGACCGATCCGGGGCGAGCCGCCGTGGACGAGGACGCGCTGATCGCGGCTCTGACCAGGGGCCTGCCCCGGGGGTCCGGGACGCTGCTCGGGCCGGGCGACGACTCAGCCGTCATCGCCGCGCCGGACGGCCGGGTCACCATCACCACCGACGTCCTGGTCGAGGGGATCCATTTTCGGACCGATTGGTCGTCCGGCTTCGACGTCGGCTGGCGGCTGGCCGCCCAAAACCTGGCCGATGCCGCCGCCATGGGCGCCGTGCCGACCTCCCTGGTCGTCGCCTTGGCCGGGCCGCCGGACCGCCTGGCCGGGCGGTGGGGGGCGGACTTCGCCCGCGGCCTGGGCGCCTATTGCCGCAGTTGGAACGTCGGCGTGGTGGGCGGCGACCTGTCGCGGGGGCCGGTCTTGGTGGCGGCCGGCACGGCCTTGGGGGATTTGG
>JAIROU010000106.1 GCA_031257375.1 Bifidobacteriaceae bacterium | reverse complement strand
TCTTTCTCCGGCACCAGGGCCACCACCGGCTTGCGGACGGCCGCCCACTGGATCAAATGCTCCGGGCGCGCCCGGCGCAGCGGCGGCGACACCGCGATCAGCCCGGCCACCGGCAGGCGGGCGCCGTGCATCAAGGCCACCTCCGACCCGAAGGACCAGCCGACCAGCCACGGCCGCGGCAGGCCCAGTTCGCCGACCTGGCCGACCACGGCGGCCAGGTCCTGCCCCTCGGCCCCGCCCCCGTCGAACCGCCCCTCCGAGCGGCCCAGCCGCGAGGCGGTGCCGCGGCTGTTGAACCGGACCACGGCCAGGTCCGCCAGGGCTGGCAGGCGCCAGGCGGCCTTGCGGAAGAGGTGCGAATCGGCCGAGCCGCCCTCGGTCGGCAGCGGATGCGCCAAGACCAGGGCCGCCCGGGGCGGGCGCCCGTCCGGGGGCAGGGCCAGCTCCGCCACCAGTTTGGTCCCGTCGGCCGCCTCGACCGTGAAAGCCCGCCGCTCGGCCGGCAGGATGGTCTGCGCCCCGATCGGCCGGCCGCCGACCCGCTCGCCCGAGCCCCCCACCCCCGCGGCTCCCGCGCCCACGGCCCGCCTAAGCGCCGTCCGCGGTCGGCGCGGACCCGGGGGCCCGGTCGTCGTCGGCGGGGGCGGCGGGGGCGGCGGGGGCGCTGCGCAAGGCCGGGCGCATGATCAGCCAGGACAGCCACAGCAAGGCGACGAACGGCGGCGCGCCCATGGCCAGTTTGAAGGTGCCGAGCAGGGCCACCTGGCCGGCCAGGTAGAGCGGCAGCTGGACCACCAGGCGGGCGGCGAACAGGCCCACCATCAGCCAGGTGGCGGCCGCCCCCCGCCGGACGAAGGCGCGGTCGGCCGTAAAGGTCCCCAGGCGGCCGGTGGCCATGGCCGCGACCACCGCCACGGCCGGCCAGCGCGCCATGATCGAGATCAGGCAGCCGACCAGGTAGCCGGCGTTGATCAACAGCCCGGGCAGGTAGAAATCCTCGGCCTTGCCGCTGATCAGCGCCCAGATCACGCCCAGGGCTATGCCGCCGAGCGAGGACACCGCCCCCATCACCGACGAGCGGTGGATCAGCCGGACCACCGCCAGCGCCAGGGCCAGGGAGAAGGCGGCCGCCAGCGGCAGCCACAGGACCGGCTTGATGACGTAGGCGACCACGAAGGTCAATCCGGGCAGGACTGATTCGACCATGCCTCGGACCCCGCCCATGGCCTCGGAGAAGGAGAACTCCTCGGCCACCACCGACTTCAGACCGCGGTGGTCGGGGGGCGGGGCCGCGTCGGCCGGCCCCGGCCCCGGCGGCGCGCTCATTTGGCCGACCCGATCGGGACCAGTTCGTAATAGGGGTCGCGCATCACCCGCACGCCCCCGTCCATCGCCACCAGGCCTTGGCAGATTAGCTGTCTGCCCGGCTCAAGCCCCAGAATCTGGCGTTGGCCCAGCCAGATCGCCTTGAGCTCGCCGCTGCCGTCGCTCAACTCGACTTCGAAGGTGGCGCTGGGGCCGCGCGGCCCGATGGCGATCGACCGGATCACCCCGGTGACGCGGGCGCGGCGGCGGTCGGCCAGGGCGTTGATCGGCTCGGCCCCCTCGACGCGGGCCAATTGGCGCTCCTGGACCGGGTCGAGCGTCGGCAGCGGGTCGAACACCTCCCGCAACCACCGCCGGACGCCGGACCACCAGGCCATCAGCGGATCTCGGCGATCTCGGGGCCGCGGGGCGCCAGGGCGAGCGGATCGGCCGCGGCCGCCTGGTCGGGGGCGGCCTTGGGGCCGCCGGGCATCTTCAGCGGCAGGGCCTCGCGCGGCGGCCGGGCCTCGCCGCCCCGGACCACCACCGCGGCGGCGAAGAAGTCCTCCAACTCGGCGGCGGCATCCCGGTCGCGGGCGGCCTTGCCGCTGATCGTCCCGCGCAGCAACCAGCGGGGACCCTCGGCGGCGATGAATCGCACCACCTGCTTGCCGGTCCGGCCCTGGGCGGTGGTGGTGGGAAGCTCGGCCACCAACTCCGAGCCGAAGCGGCCCGTCTGGCGGGTCGCCTTGCCGCCCTGCTTGACGACCGACTCCTCCAGCTGGTCGAGCCCCTCCTCCCAGACGCTGGCGGTCTTCGGCGCCGCGAAGGCCTGCAATTCCAGCCCGGACCCGGCCTTGGCGACGGTCAGGGAGACCGGCCGCCCGGTCGCATTGGCCACGCCGGCGCTGACTTTGAAGCCCGGCCGGGCCGGCAGCCGGATGGCGCCGAAGTCGATCAGCCCGGCCGCCGACGGGCGTTCGGACTGGTCATAGGGTCCCGATGCCGCCTGGTCGGCGCCGTCGCCGTCGCCCGGGGCGGGGCTTGCCTCGCCCGCGCCGCCGATGCCGCCCATGCCGCCCGCACCGCTCGCCTCGCCCATGCCGCCCGCACCGCTCGCCTCGCCCGCGCCGCCCGCACCGCTCGCCTCGCCCGCGCCGCCCGCACCGCTCGCCTCGCCAGCGCCGCCCGCACCGCTCGCCTCGCCAGCGCCGTTCGCGCCCTGCGCGCCGCCCTCGGCGCTAACCGCCGGGGCCTCGCGGTCGGCCCGGCGCCGTTTGAACAAGCCCATGTCTATTCCTTTCCCAGCCCGGTCGAGCCGAAGCCGCCTTCGCCCCGGACCGATCCCGGCAGTCGCTCGACCTCGACCAACCGGGCCGACTCGACCCGTTGGACGACCAACTGGGCGATCCGGTCGCCCCGCCTAACGGCGAACGGCCGGGCCGGATCGGTGTTCAGCAGAGTCACCCTGATCTCGCCGCGATAGCCGGCGTCAACCGTGCCCGGGGCGTTGGCCACGGTCACCCCGTGGTTGGCGGCCAAGCCCGAGCGCGGGTGGACCAAGCCGACGAATCCGGCCGGCAGGGCCAAACTCAGCCCCGTGCCCACGGTGACCCGGCCCCCGGCGGGCGGGACGACGGCATCGGCGGCGGCGTGAAGATCAAGCCCGGCGTCGCCCGGGTGGGCGTAGGCGGGCAGCGGCAGGCCCTTGTCCAGGCGGGCGACCAGCACCTCCACAGTCGTGTTCACAGCGTTTCAGCCTACGTCACGGCCGTCAGGTGGCGCACTCGAAGCAGATCAAGGCGCCGTCGGGGCCGCTCGAGGCCAGCTGGGAGATGTGATGCACCAGGAAGCACGAGGAGCACATGAACTCGTCGGCCTGTTTGGGCAAAACCCGGACCAGCAGTTCTTCGTTCGACAGGTCGGCGCCGGGCAGTTCGAAGCCATCGGCGATGTCGGCCTCGTCCTCGTCCACGACGGCGGCGGATTTTTCCGCCCGGCGCGCTTTCAGCTCCTCCAAGGAGTCTTGGCCGAGGTCCTCGTCGTTCTTGCGGGGGGCGTCGTAATCGGTTGCCATCAGTCCTTCGGTCTCGTCTCGTCTCGTCGGTCAATTGCGGGGTTCGCATGGAACGCGGTTGACGCGCAGATTATTCCCACGAATCGCGCGACAGGGTAGCACGTCCAGAGCCCATCGTGTGAACGGCGCCCGGAACCGGGCCGCCGCGCGGTCGGGCGGAGTATTGGGCGCGCCGATCTGGCCTGCCCGATCAACGGGCCGATGTGTGCCAAGCTCGATGGAGCACTGGCCGGGTTGGGAAGGACACTGATGAACGAGTTGACGTTTGAACGGGCCGATGGCGACCGCCTGATCTGCGTCGATCAATCCGGCGCCGAGTTCGCGGTGCCGATCACCGACGCCCTGCGGGCGGCCGCCAACCAGGCGCCTAAGCCCGAGGCGGCCGACGCCGTCATCCAGATCCCGGAGTCGCTGCGGCCCAAGGACATTCAAGCCCTGGTCCGCGCCGGGGCCGATCCGGCCGAGCTGGCCGAGGCCTCCGGCCTGGAGTTGAAGCACGTCGACCGCTACGCCGCGCCGGTCCTGGACGAGCGCCGCTACGTCGCCGCCGAGGCCCGCCGGTTCTCCTTGCGGCACGATCTGGAAGGCCGCTCGCTGGAGCAGCTAGCC
>JAIROU010000414.1 GCA_031257375.1 Bifidobacteriaceae bacterium | reverse complement strand
GGACTGGCCGGACTGGCCGGACTGGCCGGACTGGCCGGACTGGCCGGACTGGCCGGACTGGCCGGACTGGCCGGACTGGCCGGACTGGCCGAACTGGCCGGACTGGCCGGACTGGCCGGACTGGCCGCGCCACCCGCGCCCGCTGACTCCGCCGGGCTTTCCAGGCTGCTGGCGCCGTCCGGGTCGGCCGCGCCACCCGCGCCGTTCGAATCGGGGGTCCCGCCCGCAGGCGCGGCCCCGTCCGGGCCGTCCGAGCTCCCGGCGCCCTCGAACGTCTCCGCCCAAAAGCCCCCGCCTTCCGGCGCACGGCCGGAACCACCCCGGCAGGGTCCGTCCAGACCCTCCCGAGGACCCCGCTCCGGCTTGTCGCGCATGGAACAAGTATAGCGCACCGACCCCAGAACACACAACTGTTGTTCGAGGTTTTCTGGGTCTGAATTCGGCGCCGACCAGGCCCGCGAGCCCCCCCCCCCGCCAGGGCTGTGGCCAAAGCCGGGGCTGTCGGGTCCAAAGTCGGGTCCAAAGTCGGATCCAAAGTCGGATCCAAAGTCGGGCCGCCGGGTGTTATCTGGCAGGACTTCGGTGACAGGCCGTCGGGCCTCGGGCCGCCGGGCCGTCGGCCGGGGCCCGGCGCCGGCGGCGGGTGCGGGCGAGGCGCTTCGCCTGGGCGCGGGCGGGCGCCGCCCCCGGCCAGGCCCCGGGCGCTCGCCCGCGCGGATGGCCGCGGCCAGCGTTTCCCCGGGCTGCTCCATCGAGACCAACATTTCGCGCGGGTTTTTTCAATCGAGACCAACATTTCGCGCGCCCCCGAAACCACCCGCAAGCCGCTGACCAGCCACAACGCGAAAAGGCCCCCGCCACAAATGTTGGTCTCGATTCGAAACCACGCCACAATTGTTGGTCTCGATTGGGAACCACGCCACAATTGTTGGTCTCGATCGGGGAGCCCGGACGAAGTGTTGAGGTCGACGCGGCAGCCGCGACGAGTGCCGGCCTCGGCCGACTCTGGCCGACTCTGCCGGGCGCCGGCCACATCGGCCAGCGACCCGGGGCCGCCACTTTGGCCATAGCCCTGCCCCCCCCGCCCGGCTGACCCCCCGCCCCCCCGCCCGGCCGACCCCCTGCCCGGCCCGGCCCGGCGGCAAACCAGAAACCCCGGCCGCCGAGCTGGCCCAACGGCATCGGGCGACCGGGCGACCGTCACCGCAGCGCCGCACCCGCGCGCCCGGACCCGCGCGACCCGGCTCGGCGGCATCGGGCAACCGGGCGGCCCGGCCAAACAGCCGCCCGCACGGACCACGGCACCTGGTCTTTGCCGTAGCGCCGCGGTTGCTGCAAGCGGAGCTTGGGCAGGGCGGTGCCGCCCCGGAACGGCAGCTCGCAGCCGAGACGCGGGCGGCTGACACTCGCGCAGATCGCGCGGGGCGGCAGGAGATCTTGCCTCGCCTGGCCGACGGTGGCCCAGGGCTGGGCGATCCCCCGCGCGGCGACGTCGTTGACGGACAGCTTGGTCTACTCCGCTTCCACGGCCGCGTTGACGCGCGGGGTCCGCCGCCCGGCCAGACCCCTGGTCGGGACCAAAGGTGTGTCCCCGAGTTTGAGACGAAAGGACCGTCCCCGGGTTTGCCGTTGACGGACAGCTTGGTCTGCTCCGCTTCCACGGCCGCGTTGACGCGCGGGGTCCACCGCCCGGCCAGACCCTTGGTCGGGACCAAAGGTGTGTCCCCAAGTTTGAGACGAAAGGACCGTCCCCGGGTTTAGAGGAGTTCGGGGAGGTGGTCGGTGAAGATGCCGGAGACGCCCCAGTTGAACAGTTGGTTGGCGCGCATGCGCGGGTCGGCGGGCTCGCCCCAGGCGTTGACGACGAAGCCGGCGCTCAGGCACTCCCCGATCAGTTGCGGCGTCAGGCCGAGTTGGTCAAGGTGGATGTAGGCGGCCCCGACGAATTCCGCCACCGACCGCCAGTCTTCCGGCATGGCACTGGTGTCCCAGCAGCAGGCCGCCTCAAGTTGGGGGAGCTCCCGCTTGGCGTGGGCCAGCGCCAGGTGGTTGAAGGATGACAGCACCACCGACCGGCCGGGGGCGAGCCGCTCCAACTCCGCCGCCAGCGACTCCACCAGCCGGCGGGCCTCGAGCCGGCCGCCGCCGCCAAGCTTGAGCTCCAGGTGGGCGTTCAGCCCGCGCTCGTTCAGCAGGTCGATCAACTGGGACAGCGAAGGCAGCGGCTCGCCGGCGAACTCGGGGCCGAACCAGCCCCCGGCGTCAATCGCCCCCAAGTCCTCCCGGCGCAGGTCTGCCACCGGGCCGACCCGGTTGGTGGTGCGGTCCAGCGTCGAGTCGTGGCAAAGAGCGATCCCGCCGTCCGCGATCACCCTGAGGTCGGTCTCGATCCAGGCCGCGCCCGCGTCGGCGGCGGCGCGGAAACCGGCCAGCGTGTTCTCGGGGGCCGCCGACGGCATCCCCCGGTGTCCGATCACGTGCCTGGCCGTCAATCTGCCATGGTCCATCACTGGGTTCCTTCCTCGAGTTTTCACTTGGCTCGGCCGGCCGCCCGCCTCGCCTTTCGCGGTCCGGTGGGTTCCGATGCCGCCGGGGTCCGGCCGCCGCGCCACCATCATAATTCCGCCCATTGGACAAAGCGCGTCGGCCGGTCGACGCGCCGGACTCGCGAATCGGTCGGCGCGGCCCCGGCGCGGTTCCGCGCCGACCCGCCCGGTCGCAGGTCAGCCTCACATTGACGGAAAACCCATGAGCCTTGGGAAGGCGCCGTGTAGAGTATTTCGCCGGAAACAATTATTGGCTCGCGCGCTTCGGGGGGTGGCGCGGGCGCCGCAGATGGCGGAGGTGGTGAAAATGGCGGCTCGGGCACCCGAAAGGACCCGGCGCGCGCCAGCCAACGGCCACCCCCGGCGCGGGTCGAACGTCGCCCAGATCGGCAGTTTGAACGACTCCGTGACCCTGGACGCCATCCGGCGATCGCCGGACGGCACGTCGCGGGCCGAACTGGTGCTGACCACCGGGCTGTCGGTCCAGGCCGTCTCCGACATCTGCCAGCGCCTGCTGGATCAGGGACTGGTCGAGGAGACAGGCACCACATCGGTCGGGATCGGCCGTCCGCGCCGCACCCTCAACCTGGTGGCCGCCAGCCGTTTCGCGCTCGGGATCAGCCTCGACCCGGCCTCGGTCGCCTATGTGCTGCTCGACCTGCGGGGCGCGGTGGTGGCCCGGACCAGCCAGGAGATCGCGTCGCTGGCCGATCCGGAGGCGGCCGTGGCGGACATGACGCGGGGCCTGGACGAACTGGTGGCGGCCAGCGGCGTGGACCGGTCCTTGGTGGCCGGGGTCGGCGTTTCTTCGCCCGGCCCGGTCGATCTGGCGGGCGGCGTCCTGGTGTC
>JAIROU010000401.1 GCA_031257375.1 Bifidobacteriaceae bacterium | reverse complement strand
GGTCCAGACCCGCTTCCCGCCGGAGCCCAACGGCTACCTCCACATCGGGCACGCCAAGGCGATCAGCGCGGACTTCGGCATCGCCGAGCGGTTCGGCGGCATCTGCAACCTGCGGTTCGACGACACCAACCCGGACACAGAGGACGACGAGTACGTCCAGTCGATTTTGGACGATGTCGCCTGGCTGGGCTTCACCCCGGCAAACGTCTTCCACGCTTCCGACTACTTCGACCAGCTCTACCTGTGGGCCGAGGACTTGATCCAGGCGGGCTTGGCCTACGTCGACGAGCAAGACGGCGAGACGATCTCCGCCCAGCGCGGCGGCTTTGGCCGTCCCGGGGTGGACAGCCCCCACCGCGACCGGCCGGCGGCGGAGTCGCTGGACCTGTTTAGGCGCATGAAGGCCGGGGAGTTCGCCGACGGCGCCATGGTGCTGCGCGCCAAGATCGACATGCGGGCCGACAACATGCAGTTGCGCGACCCGGTGATGTACCGGATCAGGCGCGGCCACCATTTCCGCACCAAGGACCAGTGGGTGATCTACCCCATGTACGACTGGGCCCACGGCCAGTCCGACGCGGTCGAGGGCGTCACCCACTCGATGTGCACGCTGGAGTTCGAGGACCACCGGCCCCTGTACGACTGGTACCTGGACCACCTCGACCTGCCCTTTGAGCAGCCGGTGCAGTACGAGTTCGCCCGCCTGGAGCTGACCCACACCATCACCTCGAAGCGCCGCTTGGCCCAGTTGGTGGCCGAGGGCCTGGTCGACGGCTGGGACGATCCGCGCATGCCCACCTTGCGCGGACTGCGTCGGCGCGGCTACCCGCCCGCCGCCATCAGAAGCTTCTGCGCCTCGATCGGGGTGTCGAAGACCAACTCGCGCCACGCCATCGAGGAGTTGGAGCACCACGTCCGCGTGGAGCTCAACCGCGTGGCGCTACGCCGCATGGCCGTGCTCCGACCACTGCGCCTGGTGATCGACAACTGGCCCGCCAACCCCGACGGCTCGCCCGCGGTCGATTGGGTGGAGGTCGCCAACAACCCCGAAAACGGGGACGATGGCGTGCGCCGCGTCCCGTTCTGCGGCACGTTGTTCATCGAGCAAGACGACTTCCGGGAGGTGGCGCCGCCCAAGTACTACCGCCTCACCCCGGGCCGGGAGGTGCGCCTGCGCGGCGCGTACTTCGTGACGGCCACCGACCAGGTGGTCAAGGACGAGGCTGGCAACGTGGTCGAGGTCCACGCGGTCTACGACCCGGCGACCCGCTCGGGCCAGGCCCCGGACGGCCGCAAAGTGAAATCCACGCTGCACTGGGTCTCGGCTGAACACGCGGCGGACGGCATCGTCCACTTGTACAACCACCTGTTCGCGGCCGAAGTCCCGGGCCAGGCGACCGGTGACCCGTTCGAGGACATCGACCCGAACTCCCGGGAGACGCTGACCGGCTGCAAGCTGGAACCCGCCCTGAAGAGCGACCGCCCCGGCGCGGCCGTCCAATTCGAGCGCCTGGGCTACTTCGCGCCGGACCCTGACCAGCCGATGGTCTTCCACCGCACCCTGGGTCTGCGCGACGAATGGGCCAAACTCCAGGCCCGCCAAGCCGGTCAGGTGGCGTCATGGATGGTTTGATGGGCGGCGGTCGCGCCCGGGACGGCGGCCGGCGTGATGCGGCGGTCCAACGTGGCCAACGCTCCGCCATGATTCACCGCCAATGCCAGGAGGTGGGTGTCGGTCACCTGGCCCGAGCCCAAGACCAAGTCGCGGGCGACGGCCGCCGGATCGGCGATGGTTGTGTCGCAGGCGCAGCACTCGTGCCGGTCGAGGCGGTGAACGCGCTCCAGCAGGCTGATCGCCTCGGGGGCCGAGACAGGATTGGCGCAGGACGGCTGGGCAACGATGCGGGCGAAGCCGTTCTCGGTGATCGGGCAGGTCGCCCAGCCGCCCCCGAACTGCCGACCCAGGTCTTGGCCAGGGCGTTGAAGACGTGGTCTGGATCGATCTACGCGATCAACAGGTTGACGTCCAGCAGCGCCCTCCTCAGATGCCCAGTTCCTCGCGCAGGCGGTTGACCTGCTCATTTGTCACTGTGCCGCCCCGGCTGGGCAATTGCGGGAACTCGCCGCCGCCGGGCGCCTGGGCCAAGCTCTGCTGCCGTTCGGACTGGTACCCCCGCCGCGCCAAATCAGGGATCACCTGGCCAACGGAGCGCCGACTGCTGGCGGCCAGCTCGCGCGCCAGGAACGCCACGTCATCGTCAAGCACCGCGACCGCCGAAGGTCGACAGCGCTCATGTCTGGGAAAGCTTGATCGCCTCCATGCCGACGACCGTACCCGTCGCCACTCACACTTTGCAGACGCGCGCCCGTGTCATTTTTCTGGTGATGGAACACTCGTACGGTTCGCTGGGACTGGAAAACCGCAGGTGACCAGCGGTTTCACAAAGTAGCTCCGACCGGATTCGAACCGGCGCTACCGCCTTGAGAGCTTGGTTTGAGGCGCGTTGGCACCCGTTGGCGTGCGGTGACTACCGTTGAAGACCCAGGTTGACCTGGAGTTTTACCGTTGATCACCGTTGGCTTGGTTTAGCCGTTTGTGAACCTGGCACGGGGCCGACACGGGACGGGGAGGTCCATATCCTCGACGAACGCCAGAAGCACGCTGGCACTAGAAACCGTACTTCTCTTTGCGGAGCCTGAATGCTCGTTCGCCGCCTTCCATGACAGCCGTGATCTCTTCCCGGACTGCCGGCATGTCAATTGCACCTTCCAGCTTGATGTGGCCAGCTGATTGATCGCCGGAGTTGACGTAGGCGCAGACCAACACAAGGTCCGGCGGCTGGGCCGGAGTCTCAACATCGGCGATGGCCAAAGCTACTGACTCCTGGAAGCTTCCGAGGCTAATCGCATCGTCCTGGAGGCGCTGCATCCAACTCGCTGCGAGGGAGCGAACATCATCGAAATCGGCCTTGCCTCCCAGGACGCTCCTATCAGCGTCCGAGAGTCCAGGCAGGCCATCGCGCATGGCCTCGGCCTGATCCCCGAGTGACTGTACTTTGACCTTCGTCCGAGCTATCTCTGCGGAGAGCGCTCGCGCCCGCTGGATGTCATCTGCCAGCGTTATGGGACCAGGGGGTTGCCAGCAACATGGGACCACCTCGGCGGTGTGTGTTGAAGGATCCTGGTTTTCACGGCGGTTGTCAAATCGGCTGGTTGGTTGTT
>JAIROU010000330.1 GCA_031257375.1 Bifidobacteriaceae bacterium | reverse complement strand
GACCGGTGATTGGACCGGCGCCTGCCCGGACGACTGGTGCGGATTCGGCGGTTGATAGTCCGGCGCCTGGTACGGGTTGGGCGGCGCGCCCGGGGCCTCGCCCGCGTGGGGACCAACCGGTCCGGAGGGGGATTGATCGCTCACAACAACAAACCTACATGCTGGCGGCGGTGGCCGTGTCTCGCCCGGTCCTATTCCGGCCCGCCGCCCGGGCCGCCGTCCGCCTCGCCGTCCGGCCGCGAAATCTCCAATTGGCGGGCGTCGAAGCAGCTTGAGGCGCCGGTGTGGCAGGCCGGGCCGACTTGGTCGACTTGGACCAGCAGAGCGTCGCCGTCGCAGTCGACCGCCACCGATTTGACGAATTGGACGTGGCCGGACGTGTCGCCCTTGCGCCAGTACTGCTGGCGCGACCGCGACCAGAACCACACCCGGCCGGTCGTGGCCGTGCGCGCGACCGCCGTCCGGTCCATGTAGCCGACCATCAAGACGCGGCCGGAGTCGTGCTGTTGGATGACGGCCGGGATCAGCCCGGCGGCGTCGAACTTAAGACCGCCCAGCGGGGAGGCGCCCGATGCCGCGTCACCCAGCGGGAGGTCGTCCGATGCCGCGCCGTCCGACGCGACGCCGCCCGCCGCCGGGTCGCCCACGACCGGCCCGGACGCCGCCACGCCGTCCAGCCCCAACCCCTCAGCCGACACCATTCATCTCACCTCGTGACCGGCCGCCGCCAGCGCGTCCTTGACCTGCCTGATCGTCAAAACGCCGAAGTGGAAGACGGAGGCCGCCAAGACGGCATCGGCCCCGGTCGAAGCCGCCGCCACGAAATCGGACGGCCGCCCGGCCCCGCCGGAGGCGATCAGCGGCAAGTCGACCGCCCGCCGGACGTCGCGCAGCATCTCCAGGTCGAAGCCGCCGGTGGTGCCGTCCGCGTCCATCGAGTTGAGCAGGATCTCCCCAGCGCCCAAGGCCTGCCCCAGCTTGGCCCACTCGACGGCGTCGAGATCGACCCCGCGCCGCCCGCCGTGCGTCGTCACCTGGTAGCCCGAGGGCGTCACCACCCCGTCCTGGCAGCGCCTGGCGTCGACTGACAAGACCAACACCTGGCTGCCGAACCGGTCCGCGATCCGCCGGATCAGATCGGGGTCCGCGATGGCGGCCGTGTTGACCCCGACCTTGTCCGCCCCGGCCCGCAGCATCCGGTCCACGTCCTCGACCGAGCGGATGCCGCCGCCCACCGTCAGCGGCACGAAAATCTGGTCGGCGCTGCGCTCGGCCACCTCGACCATGGTCGCCCGCCCCGCCGCCGAGGCCGACACGTCCAAGAAGGTGATCTCGTCGGCCCCTTCCTCGTCGTAGCGGGCGGCCAGTTCGACCGGGTCCCCGGCGTCCCGCAGGTCGCGGAAGTTGACGCCCTTGACGACCCGCCCGCCGTCCACGTCCAGGCACGGGATGACCCGCAGCGCCACACCCATCTCACTGACTCCCAGCCTGGTCCAAGATCGCGTCGAACTCGCCCGGCGCCCCCGCCGCCGGCAGCGCCTCCAACTCCCCGATCAGCGCCTCGGCCGCCGGATCGGCCGCCTCCAGCGGGTCGAGCAGGGTGACGGCCCGGCGCCGCCCCAGCTTCAAACGCACCCAATCGACAGTGTATTCCCGGCCGGCCGCGCGGGCCGCCGCCACAAAACGTCCGCGCAGGTGGGCGCGGGTGGTGGCGGGCGGTTCGGTGACCGCCCGGCCGGCCCCGACCGGTCCGATGCCGTCCGCTCGCCCGCCGTCCGTCCACCCGGTTCCGTCTGTCCGCCCGGTTCCGTCCGTTCCCCCGGCACCGCCGGTTCGCCCGATGCCGTCCATCCGCCCGATGCCGACCGCCAGGTTGCCGCCCGCCTCCAGTTTGGGGCGCAGGCCGCCGGGGCCGAGTTGGTGGTAGGCCAGTTCCAGGCGCAGCACCTTCGGATCGGCCAGCCAGGCGCCGCCGCGCTCCTGGTAGCGCTCGATCAGGCGCAGTTTGGCCAGCCAGTCGAGCTCGGTCTCCAGCCCGTCGAAGTCGAGCCGGTCCCAGGCGGTCAGGGCGCGCTCCCACAGGTCGAGGACGGCCCGGTCCTCGCCGGACTCGGCCGCCGACTCGGCGGCCTCGAGGAAGCACCATTGGACCTGGGCCGGTTTGACCGTCCGGCCGGTCGCCAACCTGATCGGATGGGCCGTCCGCCAGCCGGAGGCGACCTCCCGGACGGCGTGGACCGGGTTGTCCAACTCCAGGTCCGGCAGCGTCGCCCCCTGCTGGAGCGCCCGCAGCACCAGCCTGGTCGAGCCGAACTTGAAGGCGCTGGCGGCGGCCGACAGATTGGAGTCCCCGACCACCACGTGCAGGCGGCGGAAGCGCTCGCCGTCGGCGTGCGGCTCGTCGCGGGAGTTGATGATCGGCCGCGAGCGGGTGGTGGCCGAGCTGAGCGCCTCCGCGACGTGCCAGGCCCGCTGCGACAGCAGGTAGCGGGCGCCCTGCGGATCGACCTGCACCTTCCCGGCCCCGGCCACGATCTGCCGGGTGACCAGGAAGGGGATCAGCTTTGTCGCCAACTCGGCCGAGCCGGCCCGCGCCACCTGGTAGTTCTCATGGCTGCCGTAGGCGTGGCCGGCCGAGTCGGTGTTGTTCTTGATGACCGCGACGCGATGGCCGGTCCGCCCGGACGCGGCCTCGGCCAGGGCCGCCATCAGGCGGTCCCCCGCCCGCTCGGCCGCCAGCAACTCGGCCAGGGTCGAGCATTCGGCGGTGGCGTACTCCGGGTGCGAGCCGACGTCCAGGTAGAGCCGCGCCCCGGCCGGGGTGAAGACGCTGGTGCTCCGGCCCCAGGCGACCACCGGCTGGAAAAGATCGCGGGCGGCCTGCTCGGCGCTGATCCCGCCCGCGGCCAAGCCGTATTCGGTCTCCAGGCCGAACACCCCGCCCGGACCGGCCCCCCGGCCCTGGTCGGCCGGGCCGGCCGGCTCGGACCGCTCGGGCGCCGGCCGGTCCCTTCTCGACCAGCTCGGCCTGGGGCCAGACTTCGTGTCCAGGACGCTGGTGGATGACCGGCGCCCTGCCCTGTTGACCAGCGGCAGCCGAAGGCTGACCAGCGCAAACGCGGCGGCAGCGGCGGCGGTTGGGCTCACGGCAGGGCCTGGAGGCGGGTGAAGGCCCGGCCGGAGGCGACCCGCCGCAGCAGCCCGACCTCGAAGCCGTCCTCGGCGCCGGCCCCGCCCGGCGTGCCGGCCCCGGCCCGCGAGTCGGCGCCGACCCCGCCCGCCTGCGAGTCGCCCGGCCCGTCGTCCGCGCCGGTCAGGGCCGCCCGGGCGAGGCGGCCCGCCTCCGGCAGGGTCAGGCCCGGCCGCCAGCCCTCGGCCACGGCCTCGCGCCCGGCTTGGGTGGCGCCGCCCAGCACCGCCCAGGGCAACTCGTCGGAGACGGAACCGTCGAACAGGACGTGGAAGACGGCATCGGACTCCTGTGTGGCGCCGACCTGGGCGACCGCCAACTCGATCTCCAACGGCTTCGGGTCGCCGGTGAAGGCGGCGGCGATGGTCTGGGCGTAAGCCCCGGCCAGGCCCCGGCCGGTGACGTCGGTGCGGGCGTAGGAGTAGCCGCGCAGGTCGGCGTAGCGGATGCCGGCCACTCTCAGGGCCTCGAACTCGGACCATTTGCCGACCGCCGCGAAGGCCAGGCGGTCGTAGATCTCGGACAGCTTCTTCAGCGCCCGCGAGACGTTGGCGGCGGCCAGGAGCACGCCGTCGGCGGCCGAGATGACCACCGCCGGGCGGCCGCGGGCGACGCCCCGGCGGGCGAAGTCGGACCGGTCCTTGATGATCTGCTCCGGCGGGACGTAAAGCGGCATGGTCATGACGACGCTCCCCCCGCCCGGCCGGGCGCCTGGAGCGCGCGCGCCAAGTCGGCATCGGGCACCCGGCGGTACCCGCTGGCGTCGACCCTGGCGACCACCGGGTAGATGTCGCGGGCCTGGTCCACCCCGGCGGTGGCGGCGTCGTCATCGGCGGCGTCGTTGAGCGCGGTCAGGGCCGTCCGGATGGCGGCGCGCGGTCCGGCGGCGGGTTTGCGGAGCTTCTTGAGCGAGCCCTTGGCGAACACCGCGCCCGAACCGACGGCCGCGTAATCGCGCTCCTCGTAGCTGCCGCCGGTCACGTCAAAGGCGTACAGCCTGGGGGCGGCGCCGTCCCAGCCGCCCAGCAGCGGCACCACCGCCAGGCCCTTCATTGCCATGTCCAACTGCGAGCGGATGATCGCGGCCAGGCGGTTGGCCTTGCCGCTGAGCGACAGGCCGACCCCCTCGATCTTCTCGTAATGCTCCAACTCGAGTTGGAACAGGCGGACCAGTTGGAGGGCCAGCCCGGCCACCCCGGCCAGGCCGATGGCGGTCATCGAATCGGCCGGGTAGACCTTCTCGATCTCGCGGCTGGCGATTTGGTGGCCGATCGTGGCCCGCCGGTCGCCGGCCATGATCAGCCCGTCCTTGTACTTCAGGGCCACAATGGTGGTGGCGGCCGGGGGCTGGTCGGCTTGGGCGCCGGGCTGGGTGGCGTGGGCGCCGTGGCTGGCCCGGGCGCCGACGGCGGCGCCCGCCGAGCCGGGCTCGAGGCGGCCGAGGAACTCCACGAACGAATTGCCCGGGCTGAAATAGCTGGCGGGCAGGCCGGTCATTGGCCGCCCTTTTGGACGAAGCCCCTGACGAAGGCCTCGGCCGAATCCTCCAGGACCTCGTCAATCTGGTCCAGCAGGTCGTCGATCGCCTGGGTCCGGACCTGGCCGCCGACTGCGGTCGGCGGGGGCGGCGGGGCGGGCTCGTCATCGCGATCGCGCGGGGGAAGGTCACTGCGGCGGATTTGCTCCATGCCCCTAGATTCTAGGCCGCCGCCCGGCACCCGGCGTCCCGCCCGCCCGAAGGGCAATCCCCTGGGCTCGCTAGACACTTGATGAGACATATGATAAGTTTCATCAAAAGGAGGCGTCATGCCAGACCCCGCGACGACGCAGGAGCTCAGACAACAGAATCGAGCCAGAGTGCTGCGATCCTTCGCAGCCATGGATCGATCCAGCCGCGCCGATGTGGCAGCGGCCACCGGTTTGTCAATCCCCACAGTCAACGTCCTGGTCAGCGAGCTGATCGCGGACGGCGTGTTGATCGAGACCGGGCAGCTATCGTCATCGGGCGGGCGCCCGGCCGCCCAGCTCGGCCTGCGTCCGGACCGGGCCTTCTTTCTCGGGGCGGACGCCGGCGAACGCGGCGTGACGGTCGAGCTGTTCGACTTGCGGCTGGCTCGGGTCGACCGGGAACGACGCGAGAACGTCACCCGGCTGTCAACCTTCGACGAGGTCGCCCAGGCGATCAGCCGCGCGGTCGAGGCGATTCGCGGACGCAATCCGGCCGCCGACCGGCGCCTGGTCGGAATGGGGTTCGCCTTGCCGGGCATCGTCGAGGGGGCAGGCCCGAACATGGCGGTTGGCGCCAAGACCACCTTGCACGCCCAGAACCTGGGCTGGGAGGCGCCGGTGGCCGAGCTCGCGGCCGCCGCCTCCGGCCTGCGCCTTTATGCCGATAACGGCGCCAAAGCCATGGCCACTGCGGAGATGTTCGCCGGCGCGGCCAGTGCCTACCTGGACGCCCTAGTGGTCTTGCTGGGGGGAGGCGTCGGCCTTGGCATGGTGGTCAACGGTCGGCTGGTGCGCGGTCCCCACGCCAGCGCGGGCGAATGGGGTCACACCAAGGTCGCCGACCCGGCGGATCCTGAGTCTGCCTTGTGCTCGTGCGGGGCGCGCGGCTGCTTGGAGGCCTACGTTGGCGAGGCGGCCATGGTCCGCACCTGGCGCGGCTTGCGCCCCGAGGCGCCGGAGGCCGGTTGGCAAGCCACCGAGGAACTGCTCGACCAGGCCCGCGCTGGCGACCAGTCGGCGGCCAAAGTGGTTCGCCATGCCATCCGCCTGGTCGGCCGCGAACTGGGCAACTTGGTGAATCTGACCAATCCGCAGGTGGTGGTGTTGGGAGGCCGGGTGGGACTGCGCTTTTTCCGCGACTGGAGGGATGAGCTGATGGGCCATATCCGTTCGGCCAGCCTGGTCCGGCCCGGCCAGCAGTTCCAATTGGCCGAGGCCAGTTTGGGCGATGACGCCATCGCCCTGGGAGCAGCCATGCTGCCGTACAACGCTTTCATGGACGGCCTGAGGCCCGGCGAGGACGCCGTCGGCCACCGATCAGCCGCCTTGGCGCCTAGAAACAACTGACAAGAAAGGACCGTCAACAATGTACCGAACCTCTCGCCGCCTAGTGGCGCTGGCCGCGGCCGGCGCCTGCTGCCTCACCTTGGCCAGCTGCTCAGACCCGTCGTCGCCGGGCGCCGGCGGCCAATCCGACAGCTCCGAAGTCAAGCTGAACGTCTGGATAATGGGCGAGGGCGGACCCACTTTCACGCAACTGACCAAGGAGTTCACCGATCAAACCGGCGTGGGCGTCGAGGTCGAGTCGATCCCCTGGGCCAATGTCAACGACAAGCTGACCACGGCGGTGGCCTCAGGGCAGGGTCCCGATGTGGTCCAAGTCGGCATTTCGTTGCTGCAGACCTTTGACGACGCCGGAGTCCTGACCGACCTGTCGGAACTGATTGCCGACTATCCCGACCTGGCGGCGGGCAACTTCCCGGACGGCGTGTCGCCCAAAGAACTGGACCCCGAGGGCCGGACGATGTCGATCCCATGGGTGTCCGATGTCCGGGTCCTGTTCTACCGGACGGACCTGTTGGCGGCCGTCGGCTATGACCACGCCCCGGCCAACTGGAACGAAATGCAGACGGCGGCCGCGAAACTGGCTGAACGCGGAGCTGACCAATACGGCTACACCATCCCGCTCTGGGACAACGCTTTGATCCTGCAGTACGTATGGCAGCAGGGCGGCGACATCGTGGCGCCCGACGGGTCCCTGGACTTCCAGACACCCGAATTCGACGCGGCCCTGGACCACTATCTAGCCTTCTTCGAGTCCGGAGCGGCGCCATCGGCCACCGATTTCGACCAGGTTCAAGGATTCGTGACCGGAAACTCGCCGATGACCGTCTCCGGGCCGTATTTGGCGCCTTCGATCACCGATGCCGGCCCCGACATCGCTGACGATTGGACGGTGGCGTTGCTTCCGGCCGGCTCATCCAGCCGCACATCCTTGTTCGCCGGATCCAACCTGGCGGTGTGGAACGGCACAGAGCACCTAAACGAAGCTATCCAGTTGATCGACTTCATGACGAAGCCGGAGATCCAGCTGGCGTGGTACGAGGAGATGAGCGAATTGCCCGCCAGCCAGGCCGCGCTGGACCAGCTGACGGCCCAAGGCGATCCGGCGGTGGCGGTCTACGTGGAGCAGTTGGCGGACGCGCGGGTTGTCCCCCAGGTGCCCGGCTGGGACTTGATCGCCAACGAGTTGACCCAGACGCTGACGGCTATCGTGACCGGCGCGGCCGAACGCGGGACGGCCATGGAACAGTTCTACGCCAAGGCGGCCGAGATCCAGGCGAACTATTCTTAGGCGCCTTGTGAGCAACCACGCCGCGGCTGCGCCCGCAACCGGCCGTCCCAGGCGGCCGGGACGGGTGGCGCCCTACTTGTTCGTCGGCCCGGCGGTGCTGCTGCTGGTGGCCTTCGGCGTGGTGCCCATCCTGGTGGCCGCAGGGGTGAGCCTGACCGACCTCAACATCAGAGGGCTCGGCGACCCGGACCGGATCGAGTTCGTGGGGCTGGGCAATTACCTGAAACTGGCCGACGATCCAGCCTTTTGGTCGGCCTTGAAGGTCACCGCCGGCTTCGTGGTGGTGGGCGTGCCGGCGATCGTGGTCCTGTCGATGGCGGTGGCGCTCCTGCTTCACCAGTCCGGCGGCCGTCTGGCCCGCGTGCTGCGGTCCTTCTATTTCATGCCCGCGATCATGGCGGTGGTCGCGATCTCGCTGGTGTGGGGCTATCTGCTCAACACCCAATTCGGCCTGGCGAACCATTTCCTGGAGTCGATTGGGCTAGATCCCATCCCTTGGCTGTCATCGCCCGGCTGGGCCAAGGTCTCGGTCGGGCTGGTGGCGGTGTGGAGGGCCACCGGCCTGAACATCATCATTTTCCTGGCCGCCCTCCAAGGCATCCCACCCGAGTATCTGGAGGCGGCTGCGATAGACGGCGCTAACGCCTGGCAGCGGACGGTCAGAATAGTGATCCCCCTCCTGCGCTTCGCGACCTTCTTTGTCACGATCACCACGGTGATCAATTGGCTGCAATTCTTTGACGAGCCTTATGTCCTGACTCAGGGCGGCCCGGCCGGCGCCACAACATCCATCTCTTTGTACATTTTCCAACAGGGCTTCCGTCAGAATCAATTCGGCTTCGCCTCGGCCGGCTCGCTGGCGTTGTTCGCGCTGATCGCCGTGGTGACCTTCATCCAACTGCGGGTCAGGAGGCGTCAGGATGACGACTAAGGGAAGCCGGGGCCTGAAGGCCCTTGTGAACCTGGCGCTGCTAGGCGGGGCGGCTTTGACCTCCTTGCCGTTCTTCTTGATGGTTTTCGCGGCGGTCAAGCCGGCCCAAGAGGCGATGACAGCATCCTTGAACATCTTGCCTAAGCGCGTCACCTTCCAGTACTTGGGGGAACTCTTCGGGAAGCTGGACTTCGGGGTGTACTTGAGAAACACCATGATCATCGTGCTGATCTCGTTCCTTGGGCTCATGTTCATGGCGGCTGATGGCTACGGATTCGCCAAGTTCCGGTTCAAAGGACGCGGAGTCCTTTTCGGCTTGGCTTTGGCGACCATGATGATTCCCGCCCAGGTCACAATGATCCCGACCTATTTGATCCTGAACCGCCTGCATTTGACCGGCACCCTTGTGGGAATCGCCCTGCCCGGGCTGGTGGGCGGCTTCGGCGTGTTCTTGTTCCGTCAATTCATGGCCACAATCCCTGACGAGTTGCTTGACGCCGCGCGTATGGACGGCGCCGACGAGTGGCGAGTGTTCTGGTCGGTGGTCTTGCCCGTCAGCCGTCCGATTCTGGCCGTCCAAGGCGTCTTGACGTTTATAGGCAGTTGGAACAGCTTCCTTTGGCCTTTGGTGATCGCGAACAATCAGTCCGACTACACGCTGTCGGTCGGCTTGGCCCTGCTAAACGACCAGGTCGCCGTCAATCCGTCCATCCAGATGAGCGGCGCGGCTGTGATGGTGGTGCCGATACTGGTGGTCTTTGTTGTTTTCCAGCGCCATATTGTGCAGGGGTTTGTGATGTCGGGGTTGAAGTCGTGAGCGGCGGGTTTGTCCGGGCCGATGGTCGGCGCCTGGTCGGGCACGGCGCCGCGCCCGCCCCCCGACGGGGCGTCGGCCTGGGCAATTGGCTCTTGTCGGAAGGCTATATGTGGGGCTTCGGGCAGGGCGGACCGACTTCCCAGCGCCAGCTTGAGGCGCTGTTCGAGGACTTGGTCGGGCCGATCCGGGCCGAGGTGTTTTGGCGCCGCTTCCGCCAGACCTTCATCACCGAATCCGACATCGCCCAAATGGCCGGGGACGGGTTTGACCATGTGCGTGTGCCCATCAACCACCGGGCGCTGGGCGGGGACCGCCCGCCTGAGGGATACGGATGGGCCTGCCTCGACGACTTGGTGGGCTGGTGCAAGTCCCATGGGCTGGGCGTGGTCCTAGATCTGCACGGCGCGCCGGGCGGCCAGACCGGGACCGACATCGACGACTCCCCCAGGGGGCGCCCGGAACTGTTTGAGGACCGGGCCAACCAGGTGGCGACCGTCGAGCTCTGGCGCAAGATCGCGTCGCGTTACGCCGACGAGCCCTGGGTGATCGGTTACGACCTGCTGAATGAGCCGCTGCCGGGCCAATGGCGGCGCCACTCCGATCAACTTGTGCGGCTGTATCGAGAACTGACTGCCGCGATCCGCGCGGTCGACAAGAACCACCTGATTATTTACGAGGGCACGCATTGGGCGACCGACTGGGGTCTGTTCACCGAGGTTTGGGATGACAATTCGGCCCTGCAGTTCCACAAATACTGGTCGGCGCCAGACCGGTCCTCGCTGGCCCCGTATCTGGCCGCCCGCGATCGCTTGGGGCTGGCGATCTACATGGGCGAGGGCGGTGAGAATAGCCCCGGCTGGCTGGCCATCGCCATGCAACTCTATGAACAACTGGAAATACCGTGGAACTTCTGGCCCTGGAAAAAGCTGAACACGGTGACCTCGCCCTGGTCGGTGGCCCCGCCGGCTGGCTGGTCAGACATCCTTGCCTATGCGGCCGGCCAGGCCGCACGACCCGACCCGGAGGCGGCCTGGGCCACGCTGTCAGCGCTGGCCGAGTCCATGGAGATCGCCAATTGCCGCCCGCGCCTTGAGATCGTCAACTCGCTGATGCGCCGGGCTCCCCTGACCTTCCCGGCCGCCGCCTTCACCCGGGCGGCCGGCCGCGTCCAAGAGCCCGCCGCCCTGTTACCTGAGCCTGTCGTTCCGCCTGCGACTGGCGGCGCCTTCCGGTCGGGCGAACCGGTGGCCGTCGTCTGGGACCGTCCGACTGCTGCCGATTGGGCCTTGGACGATGGCCGCCCGCCAGCCACCGAAACCGGTTACCTAGTCCTGCTCGAGCCCGGTGAACAGGTCTCTTACCAGATCTGGTGGCCGGACCCGGGCCCCTGGGAAGTCGCCATCGCGGCCCAGGGGAGCCCCAAGCTCCGGTTGGGCGGACGCGAAGTCGCGCTGATGTCGGCCCAGCGGCCGGACACCGCCACCGGAGTCGTCGCGGTGGACGATGCCGTCGGCCCCGGCTCCGGCGGTCGGCCGGTCAGCCTGACGGTTGCCGCCAGCCGAGGGCCGGTGAGACTTCGGTCAGTGCGGATCGCCAGGGTGGCGCCGTCGAACGGGGCTGCCGCGGGAGATCGAGCGCGCCCCCGGCAGGACCCGTGAGATTCATCAACGAAGGAGACAGTATGGACCAGCAAGGCTCGACCAATCGGCCGGAGAAGCGCCTGGCCAGCCCGCCGCGGCCGGGCCGCCCGGCCCGCCCGGCCCGCCAGCCAGCCCATCCGGAGTTGATGGCGCTGGTCCAGTCCCTGACCCCGGAGGACAAGGCGCGCCTGACAACCGGCCAGACGGCTTGGCGGCTGTATCCGCTGGAGTCGATCAGCCTGCGCCAGGTGGTGCTCTCGGACGGGCCGGTCGGCATCCGGGGCACCGGCGAGACACCCGGCGAGACTTCCGCCTGCCTACCCTGCCCGTCCGCGCTGGGGGCGACCTGGGACACCGCCCTGGCCCGCGAAGTGGGCCGGTTCCTGGCTTTCGAGGCTCGCCGCCATGGCGTCGATGTGATGCTGGCGCCGGTGGTCAACTTGCAGCGCAGCCCCCTGGGCGGGCGGCATTTCGAGTCCTTGTCGGAGGACCCCTGGCTGGTCGGCGAACTCGCGCTGGCCTGGATCGACGGCGCACAGGGGGCCGGCGTCGGCGTCTGCCTGAAACACTATGTCGGCAACGAGGTGGAGACCGAGCGGACACGCTACATCTCCCGGATCGCGCCCGAGGCTCTGCGCATGGTCTACCTGGCGCCGTTCGAACGCGCGGTCCGCGAGGGCCGGGTGTGGAGCGTCATGGCGTCCTATAACGCGGTCGACGATGCCGTCATGACCGCTGCCATGACAGCCCACCGCCATTTGTTGATGGACGTGCTGAAGGACGAATGGGGGTTCGAGGGGCCGGTCGTGAGCGATTGGACAGCCACTCGGGACACCCTCGAGGCCGCCCTGGGGGGACTCGACCTGGCCATGCCCGGACCTGTCAGCCCCTGGTCGGATGGCAAGCTGTTGGCCGAGGTCATGGCTGGCCGCCTGGACCAGGCGGCCATCGACGACAAGGTTTGCCGACTTCTTTGGCTGGCCGAACGGGTTGGCGCCCTGGGCGGCGGGGACCCTTGGGAGCCGCCCGCGCCCCGCCCGGGGGACGAGGCGTTGGCGGGATTGCCCCGGCGCCTGGCCGCGAGGGCGATGGTGGTGCTCCAGGATGCGAGGTCCGCCCTGCCAGTGGCCGAACCCTCGCGGGTTCGCCGCATCGCTTTGATCGGGCCGAACGCGGCGGTTCCCCAACTGCTCGGCGGCGGCTCGAACGCGGTCGGCCTGCAAGAAGTGGTGGACTATCGGGACGGTCTGGCGGCGGCCTTCCCCGAGGCGGAGGTCGGCTTGATCGCGGGCGTGGATTCGCGTTCCACCCCGCCGGCCCTGGACATGGACCGGGTGGTCGACCCCGCAACCGGCGCGGGCGGCATCGGACTGGAATTCCTTGACGCGGCCGGCCGGCTGCTCGGGCGCCAAACCGTCCGCGACTACACCGGTGTGCTGCGCGAGGAGTTGCCGGCCGGCGCGGCGACAGTCCATCTGATCGCGGACGTGGCCTTGCCCGAGCCCGGCGGCCATTGGCTAGGCGCCGCCACTGTCGGGCGCCACCGGATCGTGGTCGGCGGCGTGGAGGTCTCACAGAGTAGCCAAGAGGTCGGCGGTGAGGTCATGCTCGACTCAAGTTTCAACGTGCCGCCGGCCTTCGGCCGGTTGGTCGAGGGCGGCCCGGCCGCGGTGCGTCTAGAGGCGTGGGCGCAGTGCGTCGTCACGGACGAATGGACCGCCCACGCCCGGCTCGGTTTGCATCACCGCCGGCCACGGCCAAGTGAGGACGAGACCATAGCGTTGGCCGCCCGGGCCGCCGCCGAGGCGGATCTGGCAGTGGTGGTGGTAGGCACCAACGAGGAGAGCGAATCGGAGGGCTGGGACCGCCAGAGTCTGAGCCTGCCCGGACGCCAAGACGACCTAGTGACCAGCGTGCTGGCCGCCCGCCCGGACGCCATCATCGTGGTCAACGCCGGCTCTCCGGTTGAGATGCCCTGGCTTGACCGGGCCGAGACCGTGTTGTGGGCCTGGTTCCCCGGACAGTCGGCAGGGGACGCCTTGGCCGATGTTCTAACCGGGCGGGTCGAGCCGGCCGGGCGCCTGCCGTGGACGTTGCCGCGCGCGCTGGCCGACTGCCCGGTGCCGACCGGGCTGCCCGGGCCTGACGGTGTGATCGATTACAGCGAGGGCCTGCACCTGGGTTATCGCGGTTGGTCGCGGTCCGGCAACAAGCCGGCCCGCCCGTTTGGCTTTGGCCTGGGCTGGACCACCTGGCGCCTGGAGGAGTTCGCGTTGACCGCGCAGACCGCCGTCGGGGCCGAGTTCGAAGTCACCGCGGTCAACACCGGACCGCGCGCCGGCCGGGCCGTCGTCCAGCTCTACGCCCAGGCTTTGCCCGGCGCACAGCCCGTCCACCCCGGTCAGCCGGGCGCGGGCGACGCCGGGCTGGACCGCCCCGACCTGTGGCTGGCCGGCTTCGCGGCGGCCGAGGTGCCAGCTGCGGGACAAGCCCGCCTGACGGCCGTGGTCCCGCGTCGGGCCTTCGAGGTCTGGCTCCCGGGCGATGAGGGGGCCGGCGGCCAGTGGGTGCTGCCCCGAGGCGCGTACCGTCTGACCGCCGCGAGCGACGCAGCCAGCCCGCTGGCCAGCGTCGACTTGATCTGGTGACCGGCTCCCCGAGTTCTGAGCGGAAGTGCGACACCCCCTACGGTTGTGGTTGCTGACCTACGACCAGGAGAGGGGTTGCACTTCCTTACCAGCACACTGCGCACACCTGTCTTTGGATAAGCGGGTCCAGATCGAGAAGCACCTGGACGCGGGCAAGTCCGTCCGCCAGACGGCGAGAATCCTCGGCCGCTGCC
>JAIROU010000262.1 GCA_031257375.1 Bifidobacteriaceae bacterium | reverse complement strand
GATTGGCTCATGCGGGAGCGGCGGCGCGGTCCTCTATCGGAGTTGTGGCCGCGTCTCGACGCCGATCTGGAGCGCTGGCTGGCGCCGCCGTCGCGGGCGCTGCCCGCCGTCCGCTTCGGCGGCGAGGCCTTGGCCAGCCTCTTGGCGCCGGCCGAGGCCGCCCTCGGCGCCGCCTGGCCCAGCCTTCCGGCCAGCGCCTGGTCCCGGTTCCACGGCGACGGCGACCGCCAAGACTATGAGACCCGCTTGTTCGCCCGGGCCGCCCGGTTGAGCCGGGCGGCCCTGCTGGCGGCGGGCGCGGGCGATCGGTGGCTTGACGAGGTGGGCGACGGCGTGATCGCCGTCTGCGAGCAGTCCTCCTGGTGCTGGCCCGCCCACGACGACGCCTGGGAGCGCTCCGGCGAAGTCCTGCCGGACCCGGACCGGCCGTTCCTGGACCTCGGCGCGGGCGAGGTGGCGGCGCAGCTGGCCTGGATCGACCACCTGGTCGGCGACCGGCTCGAGCGGCGCCTGCCGGGCCTCGGCCGGCGCCTGCGGCGGGAGGTGGCGCGGCGGGTCTTCGAGCCTTTCGAGTCCCGGGCGGACTGGCACTGGCTGGGGTTGGACCAGCCGATCCACAACTGGGCGCCCTGGATCGCCGGCAATCTGCTGACCGCCGCCCTGCGGCTGGGCGAAGACGGCCCGGCGCGCCGCCGGCTGGTCGCCGGCGCCGTCGCGGTGCTCGACCGCTACGCCGCCGCCCTGCCCCCGGACGGCGCCTGCGACGAGGGCCAAGGCTACTGGTGGAACGGACCGGCCCGGCTGCTGGAGGCGCTGGCGCTGCTCCGGCACGCCACCGGCGGGCGGCTCGACGGCGCCGGCCAGGCGCGGCTGCGCCGAACCGTCGGATTCCCGGCCAACTGCCACCTCGGCGGCCCCTGGTACGTCAACCACGCCGACGCTTCCGCCCAGCCCGGCGCCGACCAGCCCTGGCACACCCTGTGGCGGCTGGGTGCGTTGGTCGGGGACCCGGGCGCCCAGGCGTTGGCGCTCGAGCAGCGGCCGGCCGGCGGTCCGGAGCGGCACGCCTGGCCCGCCCCGCCGGCCGACTCGCTCGGCCGGCTCGCCTTGGCCTTGTCCGACGAAGTCTGGTGGCGGCTCGGCCGGCCAGCCGGGACGGCCGCCGGCCCGGGCGGCGGCGGGGTCGGCGAGGGCTCGGCCCGCCCGGCGGCCCGGCAGGCGGGCCGCCGCACCGGTGGTCCGGCCGCCCGGACGGGGGCGCCGCTGCCGGCCTGGGTCTGGTACCCCTCGACCGAGGTGATGGTGGCGCGCGAGCAGGGGGGCCGCGCGGCCGGCCTGGCCGTGGTGGCCAAAGGCGGCCACAACGGCGAGCCGCACAACCACAACGACGTCGGCAGCGTGATCGTCGCCCTGGACGGGACGCCGGCGCTGGTCGACCCCGGGCGCCCGACCTACACCGCCCAAACCTTCGGGCCCGGCCGCTACGAGATCTGGTGCATGCAGAGCCAATGGCACAACCTGCCGGTGATCGCCGGGCAAGGCCAGGCCGTCGGCCGCGATCACGGCGCCCGAGGCGCCGCCGCGGCGCTGGACGGCCGCGCGGCCGTCTTCGAGGCCGAGTTGGCCGGGGCCTATCAGGTGTCCGCGCTGGCCTCGTGGCGCCGGCGGGTCGAATTGGACCTGGCGGCGCCGGCGGTCCGGATCGCCGACGCCTGGCGGTGGCGGTCCGCCGCCGCCCCGGTCGAGCTCCGCCTGCTGGTGGCGGGGCGGATCGGGCCGGTCGAGGCGGGTCGGCTGGCGGTCCAAACGCTGGCCGGCGGTTGGATGTCGCTGGCCTGGCCGGAGGCGATCGGGTTCGAACTGGTCGAGCGGACGCTGGACGACCCGGCCTTGCGGCGGGTGTGGGGCCCGCGCCTGACCCAGCTCCGCCTGGACGCCACCGGCCTGGCGGCCTGCGAGGTGGTCTGCCAACGCCTGCCGGAACTCAATCATTCAAAAACGAACAAATCAGCGCTTGAGCGCCGGTAGTGTTGTGTCGAGCGCGCGCAGTCTGCCGATCACGGGAGGAGCCACAGATTCCATGGCGCGAACCGAACTCTTGCCCGATCTGCGCCGCGAGCGCCTGATCGAACTGCTGCGCGAGCGTGGCACGGCCCGCGTGGCTGATCTCGCCGCCGTCACCGATGTGACGCCGCTGACCATCCGGCGCGACCTGAAACTGCTGGTGGCGGCCGGGCTGGTGGAGCGGGTCCACGGCGGCGCGAGGCTGGTCGAACCGGCGCCCGGCCCGGCGGCGGCCCCCCTGGACGGCCTCGCGGGGCGGGCCGGATCGGCATCGTCGCCCCAGCCAAGCGGTCAGATCGCGATGCTGGTGCCGGGCCTGGACTTCTACTGGCCGGCCGTCTCGCGCTCGGCCGAGACCCGGGCTCGCCGCTTCGGGCTGCGCCTGACGCTGCGCGGCGACTCCTACGAGAGCGAGGACGAGCGCCCCGCCCTGGCGCCGCTGTTCGCCAACGAGCAAGTCCTGGGGGTCCTGGCGGTGCCGAACGTCGAGGGGGCGCACGCCCAGGAGGTGATCGACTGGATCGCCGGGCAGCGGGTGCCGTGCGTGCTGATGGAGCGCGAGGCGGCGGCCGGGCCGGGCCGCGAGCCCGTCGAATCCGTCACCTCCGACCACGCCTTCGGCGCCGAGTTGGCGGTCCGCTACCTGTGGGGGCTGGGACACCGGCGGATCGGCCTGGTGGTCAGCCGGACCAGCCCGACCACCCGCAAGGTGCGCCTCGGGTTCGACCGGGTGAGCCGCGAGCTCGGCCTGGATTCGGCCCACTGCCTGTCCGAGGTGATTCCGGACTCGCGCACGATCGGCTTCGAGGCGGCGGTCGGCGCGGTCATCGACCAGGCCGCCGCCAAGTCCGTCTCCGGCCTGTTGGTCCACTCCGACCGGGAGGCCATGGCGCTGGTCCAGCGCTTGGAG
The DNA here is from genome assembly GCA_031257375.1 of Bifidobacteriaceae bacterium. Taxonomy (GTDB): domain Bacteria; phylum Actinomycetota; class Actinomycetes; order Actinomycetales; family WQXJ01; genus JAIRTF01. The sequence continues at coordinate 8,511 of JAIROU010000262.1, read as the reverse complement.
TTGCGCGGGCTGCGGGTTCCGGCGGACATCTCCGTGATCGCCTACGACGACGAGGTGGCGGAGATGTTCACCCCGGCGCTGACCGCCATCCGCCCGGCCCGCGAGGCCCTTGGCGCGGCGGCGGTCGACTTGATGGTGAACCGGTTGTCAGATCCGGGCCGGCCGGTTCACCGGGTCACGATCTCGCCCAGCCTGCACATCAGGGAGTCCACGGAGCCGCCGCCCGGTTGAGCCCGGGTCCGGTGGGCCGCCGATGCCGTCCGCCCGCCCGCGTCGTCCGCCCGGGGCCGTCCGCCCCACAGTTTCAGCAAGCCAGGCGTCATTGATCACAAATGATCGCTTATCGCCCTTGACGCCGCACGAAATGACCTATTAGCATCGTCTCTGTCCCTTTTTTGATCGCTAATGATCGCTAGGAGTTTCAATGTCGAACACCAAGCCGCATTCTTCCCGCCATCCCCTATGGCAGCGCCGCTGGCGGCAGACCGTGACGATCGCCGCGGCCCTGGCGTTGGCCGCGACCGTCGGGCCGGTGGCCTCCCAGCCGCAGGCCGAGGCGGCGGACCTGAACGTCACCGTCACCATCGACGGAGACGACATCAGGGCGGATAACGTCAACGGGCTGACGTTCAAGGGCTTCGGCGTGCTCAGCGCCAACTCCACCAGCGCCGTGCTGATGGATTACAAAGCCCAGCAGCCCGAGGCCTACGCCGAACTGCTCCAGACCCTGTTCGGCGGCTCGAACCCGATCATGGACCACGTCAAGATCGAGATGGGCAACGACCGCAACACTTCGACCGGCCCCAACCCGGCGACCATGCGGACCTTGGACGAGGAGGCCAACCCGCTGCGCGACCCCGGCTTCCAACTGGCGGCCGACGCCAAGAAGATCAACCCCGATCTCAAAGTCTCCATCCTGCGCTGGCGCGAGCCGTATTTCGCCAGCTCGAGCAACGGCAACAACGCCACCACCTACACGTGGTTCAAGAACACCGTCCTGGCGGCCTACCGCGAGTACGGGTACATGGTCGACTACCTGAACCCGGGCCGGAACGAGACGGCGGTCAGTTGGTCGCACGTCACCAATTTTGTGAACTGGATGCAGAACGACACCGCTGGCTACATCAGCGACGACCCGGCCTTGGCCGGCTTCCAGAGCCCCGAGGAGGAGGCCCTGTATAAGAGCATCAAGATCATCGTCGACGACAGCTCCGGCCTGTCCGGCTTCGGCGGCACCCTGAAGTCCAACACCACCTACCAGAGCTTGATCGATGTGGTCGGCTACCACTACACCACCGATGACGATTCGGGCGGCAACTTCAAGTGGTGGGCCGACACCTACGATGGCGAGGTCTGGAACTCCGAGGCCCAGGCCACCTTCTCCAACTCGGCCTTCAGGCCCAACTCGAACACGGTCGACAAGGACGTCAGCTCCACCGCCCGGCAAAGCCCCGGCATCGGCGGCCTCAACTCGGCCTTGGAGATGGCCAACACCATTGTCAAGGGCTATGTCAACTCGCGGCGCACCCACTTCATCTACCAGCCGGCCATCGGCTCGTTCTATGAGGGCGGCCAGTACTCCTACAAGGAACTGGTCTCGGCCCGCGACCCCTGGTCCGGCTGGACGCACTACGACGCCGGCCTGCTCGTGCTGGAGCACTTCACCGACTTCGCGGTGACCGGCTGGGAGAACGAGGACAACACGGCCGGCATCTGGCGCGGTGTCACCTCGGCCTCGGTCACCACGGCATCGGGCACCAACCCGATCAAGGGCCGCGACGGCGGCGCCAACCACATGACCCTGGCGGCGCCGGACAAGACGGCCTTCTCGACCATCGTCGTCAACGACTCCGAATACGCCAAGACCTACACTTTCAACCTGGCCAACATGAACATCGCGGCGGACGCCAGCCTCGAGGTCTGGGAGACCCGGGCCGCGGACACCGCCGCCGGGCAGGCCTTCAACGCCAACTACAAGAAGCACGTCGCCGATGTCGCCCCGGGTGATGACGGCTCGTACACCGTCAGCGTCAAACCGTGGTCGATCATCACTGTCACATCCCTCGACAAGTCCGGCGACGCCGAAGTCCTCGAACCGCTTCCGGTCGAGGGCGAGCGCACCGTTCTGGACATCGAGGAGGACGGCGACGGCGTGCTGTGGCAAGACGATTTCGAGTACGGCGACAAGACCGTCCCGGTCTTCGACTCCAACGGCGAGCCGACCGCCGCCACCGAGAGCTTCATCGACTCGCGCGGCGGCCCGACAGGGGCTGACGCCTTGTACACCTGGGACCGCCAAGGCGCCTTCGAGGCCTACCTGGACGGGGACAACTACGTGCTGCGCCAACAGGTCGACCAGCAAGCTTTGGGCGGCCTGGGCAGCGCGTGGAACGGCGGCGACCCGATCACCGGCATCGGCGACTACCGCTGGGTCAACTACAAGGTGAGCGTCGATGTTCGCTTCGACTCGGACAACACCTCCAACTACGCGGCTGTCGGCGCCCGCTCGACCGGCGGCGACAACTCCCAGAACTTGTCGGCGACGCCGTACGCGCTGCGCCTGGGCCGCAACGGCAACTGGTACCTGCAGCGCTTCGGCTCGACGTCGCCAGCGGGACCATGACGACGGCATCGGGCGTCTGGTACAACCTGGCGCTGACGGTGGCGGGCAACAAAATCACCGCCGCCATCGACGGGGCCGAGGTCGCGGCATACACCGACGCCTCCCCCGTCCTGGCCGGGCGCGTCGACCTGGCGAGCGGGTTCTACTACACCAGCTTCGACAACCTGTTGGTCGAAAAGCTGGAGGCCTACGTGCCCTACTACAGCGAGCGGCTCGACAGCCTGGAGACCCATGATCTGGCCTCCCCGCCGAACACCAAGCTCGTCTACACCGGCGACTGGTACCACCGCAACGGCGAGGGCATGTACAACTATCAGCGCTCGCTGTCCTCATCCGCGGGCGTCGGGGCGAGCGTCGCCTACACCTTCACCGGCACCGGCTTCGACATCATGGCCAACAACTCGTCGAGCGCGACCTTGCAGCTGACGATCGACGGCCACAAGGTCTCCAGCGCCGAGAAGAACTGGCCCACCTCGGCCTACTGGCGGACCTCGTACTCGCTGCGCGGACTGCCGCTGGCCCAGCACACGGTCGAGCTCGAGGTGCTCGCCGGGACGTTGGTGATCGACTCGTTCGACACCGTCGCCGGGCCGGTCGCGGACCCTGAGTCGATCGACTTGACCCCGGTCACGGACGCGCTCGCGGCGACCGCCGACGTCATCAAGACGGAGAACTTCTCCGATGCCCAGTGGGCGGCCTTCCAAGCCATGCGCGCCCACGCCGCGGCCGCCGCGGCCGACTCGGCCGCCTACGGCCTGGACGCCGAGGGCCCGGTCGAGATCGCCGCCCGGCTCGGCGCCACGGCCCTGCCCGGTGCCTGGGTCTTGCCAGCCGTGTCGACGGCCACCTGGAAGGGACAGGCGCCCGAACTGCCGACCACCTTGGAGGCCACCGAGGCCGACGAGGGCATCACCTCGACCTTCCCGATCACCTGGGATCTGGACGGCGTGAGCTTCAACACGGCCTGGTCCACGGTCACGGTCACCGGCCGCTATCAGCACCTTGAGACCACCGCCACGGTCGAGGTGGTGCCGGAGGGCTTGGTCTACTTCGCCGACCTCAACGGCGTCGCCTCCGGCCTGGGCGCAGGCACGTCGGCCCTCGGCTACACCTCCCCGGCCTACCTGGCGATCGCCGGCCTGGCCGACTCGGCCGGGCAGCCGCTCCTCAACGACAAGCCAGACCAGGTCTACTCCGCCGAAAGCGGTTGGGGCCATCAGGCCTACCAGTCGAACGGCACCACCTCCTCGATCGCCTACAAGGGCGTGGTGGCGGGCGCCTACGACAAGGCGACCACGACTGGCATCTATTCGGGCCAGAACTCCACCGGAGCTTTGACCACCTACACGTTCTCGCTGCCGGCCGGGAGCTACGCCCTGGCCTTCATGAGCTACTCGTGGTGGGCTTCCAGCTCGCGGACCACCCAGGTCTACATCGACTACGGGGCGACCCGCAGCACCACCGTCCTGGACACGTTCACCCTCTCCACCAGCGCGAACACGTCCGGGTACCTGGGCGCCTTCCCGGTCGATCTGGAGTCGGCGGGCGAGGTCACCTTGCGCCTGCGGGCGACCAACGCCCAGGCGCCCATGCTGTCCTGGGCGGCGGTCTACCAGGTCATTCCGACAGCCGTGGCGGTCAACCCGGCCGTCGCGACCGTCGCGCCAGGCCGGGCGGCGCCCTTCACCGGGACGGTCACGCTATCGACCGGCGCCACTAACACCGATGTCGACTGGTCCGTCACCGGCGCCACATCGGCGGACACGTCGATCACGGACGGCGTCTTGAGCCTCGGACTTGACGAACCGGCTGGAACCGTCCTGACCGTGACCGCCGCGGCCGCGGCCGACCCGGGCAAGACGGCATCGGCCACTGTCACGGTGGCGGTCGACAAGTCGGAACTGACCGCCCTGGCGGCTGAAGCCGGCGTCCTCGAAGAGGACTTCTACACGGCCGACTCGTGGGCGGGCCTGGCGCCGGTCCTGGTCGAGGCGGCGGACGTCATCGGCGACTTGGACGCGACCCAGGCGGCCGTCGACGGCGCGCTGGCCGCGCTGCAGTCGGCGGTGGAAGGGCTCGAGCTCAAGGTTGTGGGCCTCGAGGTGGTCGCCCCGCCGACCCGGACCGTCTACGTGGCCTCCCCCGACGGCGGCGAGTTGGATCTGGACGGGCTCGCCGTCCGGTTCGTCCACGCCGACCAGAGCACCTCGGCTGTGCTGGCCGCGGGCGCTTACGAGGTGTCCGGCTTCTCGCTGGCCGAACCGGGCGCGCAGGAGGTCACGGTCTCGGCCGGGGCCCAGGGCCAAGTCTTTGAGGCCGGCTTCGAGATCGTCGTCAACTCGCCGGAGCTCAGCCTCGGCGTGGTCGTGTCGATTCGATGCGTCAGCGGCAAGGCCTACCTCGGCGTGCAGGTCACCAACACCGACACGGTGCCCGCCGATCTGGTCCTGACCTCGCAGTTCGGGTCGAAGGCGTTCTCCGTCGTGGCGGTCGGCAAGAAGGCCACGCACAATTTCACGACCGCGTTGGCGTCCATCGGCGACGGCTCGGTCTCAGTCCGCGGCGTTGGCTCCGGCGGCGGCGCCGCCGCCCCGGTCGCGGACCGCAGCGTCGGCTACGTCCCCGCTAGCTGCGCCAGCTAAGTGCCCGCAACCCCGCGCCGGCTTGGCGGCCGCTGACAGACCGCCAAGTCGGCGCGGGGCTCTCAGAAAATCCCCACTAGGAAGGAACCATTAGCAAAATGAGGAAGAACTTCGGGCCGCGAATGGCGGCCCTGGCGCTCGGCGCGGCCCTGTTGGCCGGAGGCAGCGGTGTCGCCTTCGCCGACGAGGTCGACACCGAAGACGTCGAAGTCACATTCGAGATCCTGGGCGGCCCCGAGCCGGGCAGCCTCTGGATGACCGTCGCGGACGACGAGGTGGCCCTGACAGAAAGCGGCTCAGGCGCCGGGATCCTGCAGTTCACCGGCACCTTGCCGACTGTGACCGTGACCGACACGCGCGATCTGGCGGACATCGACCCCAGCGCGTTCTGGACGGTCTTGGGCGTGGCCAGCGACTTCGAGGGCGACGGCACCCAACCTGACATCGACGCCGAGAACCTGGGCTGGGCGCCGGCCTTGATCGATGAGGGCGACACCGGCACCATCAGCGAGGGCGGCCCTGTCTATCCGATCCTCGACACGGCCAATTCCCCCGCCAACACCGGCCTGGTCAGCGGCGCCGACTACTTGATGATGGCGTGGACTTCGGCCGAACTGGTCGAGGCCGGCGAGAGCGCGTGGACGGCCAACGCCGGACTGACCGTCCAGGTCCCGGACACCACCGATCCCGGCACCTACACCTCGACCCTGACGCTGACTTTGACCGAATGACCCAGCCGCGCGGTCGCGGACGGGACTGATTCGCGGCCGCGCCCAGGGAGATTGGATTGTTTGGATTGGCCGGGTCAACACGCCCCGGCGGGCGGCCGCTAGCCCGCGCCCTGGTGGGCGCCGGGCTGGCGGTCGCCGGAGCCGTGGCGTTGGCGGTTGTCGGCTTGACGGCATCGGATATGGTCTGGGCGGCGACGGGGGAGCCGACGCCCGCGCCGCCGCTGGCCGCCGATGCCGTCGGCTCGCCCGATGCCGTCGGCTCGGCTGACGCTGACGGCTCGGCTGACGCTGACGGCTCGGCTGGCGGCTCGGCTGGCGGCTCGGCTGACGGCGGCGTTGGCGCCGGCGCCGGTGCCACGTCCGGCGCCGAGGGCGGGGCCGTGACTTGGTCGGTCGCCCCGGCCGACGCGAACGGGCCGGACGGTCGGCGCTGGGTCGAACTGGCCCTCGCGCCCGGACAGGAGGCGACCGAGAGGATGGCCGTGACCAACGGCTCGACAACGGCGTTGACGTTCGCCCTCGGGCGGGCGGACGGCCACTTCACGCCTGAGGGCTGGTTCGCCTTGAGCAAGTCGGCCGAGGCCGCCGGCACCTGGATCGACATCCCGGAGTCGGTCACAGTCCAGGCCGGCGAGACCGTCGTCGTGCCCTTCACGGTGAGCGTCCCGGGCGACGCCCAGCCGGGCGACCACGCCGCCGGGGTGGTCGCGGGGGTGTCCTCGGGCGGAGGCGGCGACGGCGCCGGCGTGACGGTGTCCTCGCGGTTCGGCTTCCGCGTCATGACAAGGGTCTTGGGCGACCTGGCGCCCGGCCTGGAAATGTCCGATGTGACGGCGCAATACGTGGCCGTCTTCAAACCCAACCGACCGGGCCGCCTCCGGGTCGGCTTCGACCTGGCCAACACCGGCAACACGCGGCTGACCGTGACCGGCCGGGTCGGCGCCGGATCATCGGGCGCGGACTTCCCGGCCGGTGGCGAGCCGACCGTCGAGTTGCTGCCGGGCGAGTCTCGCCGGGTCGAGGTCGTCCTGGGAAGAATCTGGCCCGTCTTCCGGGTCACGGCCAGCGTGCTCGCCCAGCCCGCGGTGGTGACGGTCGATGGCGCCGAAGCGCCCGTCCTGGCGCCGATCGAGGCCCGGGCCGCGGCCTGGGCCATGCCGTGGCCCCAACTGGCCTGCCTGGCCGGTGTCGCGCTGCTGGTCTGGGGCGCCCTGGCCGGGCGGTCCCGGTCCCGGCGGCGCGTGGCCGCGCTGGTGGCGGCGGCAGTGGCGAAGGCGCGGGCGGAGGCGCTGGCCGAGGCGCCGGCGGAGGCGCCGGCGGAGGCGGCGCAAGCGCAGGGGAGTTCGAAGGCCGGAACGGCGCCGCCGCCAGGCGCTGAGACGGGGCCGGCGCCCGGGGCCCCGACGCGGGGCCGCCAGGTCGAACCCACGGCACGGGCGGCTGACCCCGAGGTTCCAACCCGCCGTGGCCGGGCTGCTGGCCGACGCTCGAAGCGCCCCCGCGGGACGTCCCAGAAAGGAGACTAGCCGTGCGAATGACAAGTCGACCCGCCGGGGCGGGCGGGCGGCGTCAAGGCCGCGGCCGGAAGGGCCGCTCGCGCCCGCCGGCCCGGCTGGTCTTGATGGCGTCCTTGGCAGTGTCTTTGGCGGCCCTGGCGATGGGGCCGATCGGCGCCGCTGTCGCCGCCGACGATCAGGACGTGGTCATCTCCATGTCAATCTCACCGAGCTCGAGGTCTCCGGGGCCGTCATCCGAGCCAAGCCCGACCGGCTACGAAGGAGAGGACGCCGTCACGCTGCCCCCCACCCCGCCCCCCGCCGACTCGTCGGCCACGGCCACCCGGTCCGCCACCGCGTCCCCCGTCCCCCCGCCAAAACCGCCCGGATCCATGCCCGTGACAGGCTCAGCCGCCGCGGCCCTACTCCTAATCGCCGCCTGCCTAATAGCTGCCGGCCTCCGCCTCCGCCACCAACGGACCGGGCCCGCCGCCGCCCTCCCCGCCCCCCGCCCGAAAACTGAGTAAAGCTCAGCCACGGCGCCAGGCGCCATGTGCGGCCGGGTCGGGCGGGGCTGGTCCCGGGCGCCGCCGCCTGCGGCCCGCTCTGGCGCCCCGGCAGCCCGATGCCGCCTCAACGGCCCCGGGGGGCCGCCCGCGAAAACTGAGTAGAGCTCAGCCACGGCGCCAGGCGCCATGTGCGCAGGGTTGGCGGGCAGATGGGGTTGGGGGACATGCTACGGGTGTGCCACGCTTGCGGCCAGTTGGGGACCGGCCACGGCTGGGAGTGTGAGCGCGACCTTCGAAACCGGGGGTCACCATCACGGCGCCGCGCGGGCCAATAGGCTGGTGGCGTGTTGGGCTGGGCTTGGTTGAGCGGTCGGGGGGATTCGGCGCGGCTGGCCGGGCACTGGCATCACACCAGCGCCGTTGGCGAGTTGGTGGCTTCGTTGTATGCGGCCGGGGAGGCGCAGCACCGCACTGGCGCGGACGACCCGAGCCCCGGCGTGGCCTCGATCA
>JAIROU010000058.1 GCA_031257375.1 Bifidobacteriaceae bacterium | reverse complement strand
TTCCTTTTGATAAAGGACGGCGGTGGAAGCCTGGAGTGGCGGCGAAGGCGAAGCCGACCGACATGGCCACCAGCCCGGCCAGCGCCACCAGGCCGACGGCCGGCAGCGCCCGCCATTGCAACTCCCACCAGGAGACCTGGAAAACGACCGAGGTCGCGGTCAGGTGCGAGGCCACGACCTCGACCCGCTTGCCGGTGATCGGCCGGCCGGCCGACATGACGGCGCCGTCGCTCATCTCGACGTCGATGTGGACCCGCAACTGGTCCGCGGTCTCGCTGAGGTAGCCGTCCAGCAGGTTCTGGCCGACCGGCGAGCCGCCCGACTGGTACAAGTCCAGCCAGGAGGCCAGGGCGTCGGCGCGGCCCTGGACTTCGGCCCGCAAATCCGATTTCGCCATCTGGCCGGCGAAAATCGTCAGCGGCACGCCCAGCAGCATCACCGCCACCGCCACCGCCATGGTGGTGGCGAGCATCAACCGCCGGCGCACCTGGCGTCAGCTGGCGGTCTCGAAACGGAAGCCCATGCCGCGGATGGTGCTTATGTAGCGCGGCTGGGTGGCGTCATCGCCCAGTTTGCGCCGCAACCACGAGACATGCATGTCGAGCGTCTTGGTCGAGCCGGCCGAAGGCTCCGAACCCCAGACCTCGCGCATCAGCGAGTCCCGGCTGACGACCGAGCCGCCCTCCCGGACCAGGGCTTTGAGCAGGTCGAACTCTTTGGCGGTCAGATGCAGCTCGCGCTCGCCGTGGAAGGCCCGGTGGGCCGCGACCTCGACCCGCACGTCTTGGGCGCGCAACTCGTCGCCGGACCCGGCCTCGGCGCCGGAGCGGCGCAGCAGCGCCCGCACGCGGGCCAGCAGTTCGGCCAATCGGAAGGGTTTGGTCACATAATCGTCCGCGCCCGCGTCCAGGCCGACCACCAGGTCGACCTCGTCCGCCCGCGCGGTCAGGATCAGGATCGGCGGCAGCGGGCCGCGCGAGCGCAGTTCCCGGGCCACGTCGAGGCCGTCCATGTCCGGCAGTCCCAGGTCCAAGATCACCAGGTCGGGGGTGTCGGGTGCGTCCAGCACCGCTTGCCCGGTGTCGAAGACGGCCACGTCATAGCCTTCACGGGTGAGGGCTCGCGCCAGGGGGTCAGCGATTGCGGAGTCGTCCTCCGCTAGTTGAATGCGCGCCATAATGGGAAATTGTAGGCCACAAAAGGCAAAATGTGGCTGAGGATTGACCAGTTCTTGACTTTTTTCGCGGCTAATTCGGTCTGGGGCCGCCGCCGGCCGAAATCTGAGTACGACTCAGCCACGGCGCCTGGCGCCGTGGCTGGTCGCAGGCGCCGCGGGTGGTCGAGTCGCGGGTGTTGGTGCCAGCACCAGGTTCGATTTCGGGGGGCCGCCCCAGTGTTTTTGGCCGCCAGTCCGGCCAGACTGGTCCCCATGGACCAAAACCCCAACGCGACCCCGGACACGCAGACCCCGGACACGCAGACCCCGGACGCCCAGGCGGCTGACGGCATCGGGCGCCAAGACCGGCCGCCCACGCTGGAACCGGCGGCTGCCCCCGGCCCGCCGAGGCGGCCACGCTGGCTGCGGCGGGTGGTCGCGAACCTGGCGCGGGATGCCGCCTATCTGCTGCCGGCGCTGCCGATCAGCCTGGCGGCCGGGATAGTGGTGGTGGTCGGGCTGGCGCTGGGACTGTCGACGGTGATCGTCTGGGTCGGGCTGGCGATCATCCCGCTGACCTTGACGCTGGCCCACTGGTTCGCGGAACTGGAGTTGGCGCGGCTGGCGGCGGACGGGCGCGACCTGCGGCCGAACCGCTCCCAGCGGGTCGCCCTGCGCCAAGCGGTCCGGTCCGAGCGGCCGTTCAAGCCCCTCCGGCTGGCCCTCGCGCCGATGGCCAACCCGACGCGCTGGCGCGAGGCGGCGCACGCCTTGGCCTCGGCCGTGCTGAGCACGATCACCTGGTCGATCGCGCTGACGCTGCTGTTGGTGGCGGTGGCGGGGCTGACAGCCGGGATCTGGCACCCGATCACCGACTCGCTCGGCACTCAACTGAGCGCGCAGGGCCCGGCCGAGGCGCTGGGCTGGCGGCCGATCCCCACCTGGGCCGTCGACACCGCGATCGGGCTGGTGGCGGCCGCCCTGGCGCCGCCCGTCCTGCGCGGCCTGACGGCGCTGCACTGGGCCTTGGCACGGGCGCTGCTGGCCCCCGGCCGGTCGCCGGCCCGCCGGGTGGCCGAGTTGGAGAGCGCCCGCGCCCGCGCCTCGGCCGCCGAGGCGCAGTCGTGGCGGCGGATCGAGCGGGACATCCACGACGGCCCTCAGCAGCAGTTGGTCCGGCTGGCCATGGACCTGGCGACCGCCCAGCGCCGCTTGGCCGCCGGGGACGCCGATGCCGCCGGGGCAGTTTTGGCCGAGGCCCGCGACCGGCTCGGCCAGGCCGGCGCCGAACTGCGGTCGATCATCCGGGGGATCGCGCCGCCCATCCTGGCCGACCGGGGCCTGCCGGCGGCGTTGGCCGCCCTCGCGGCCGGGTTGGCGGCGCCGGTCCGCCTGCGGTTCGAGCCGCCCCAGCCGCCGCGCCTGCCGGCGGCCCAGGAGACCGCCCTCTACTTCGCGGCCAGCGAGTTGCTGGCCAACGTCGCCAAACACGCCCAGGCCGCCAGCGCCGAGTTGACGCTCAAGGTCCCGCCGGGCGCGGGGCAGGTTGAGTTGTCGGTGCACGATGACGGGCGCGGCGGCGCGGTCGTGGCGCCCGGTCACGGTTTGGCCGGTTTGGCGGACCGGCTGGCCGGGATCGACGGCTCGATGACCATCACCAGCGGACCGGGGGGTACCGTGGTGGTTGTCAAGGCGGCTTTGCCGCCGGGGGCGGCGGGGGCGCCGGGCTAGTCGGGGGGCGGGCGGGCGATGCCGCCGGGGGCACCTTCCTCAGGCCATCTGGGCGCTTCGGGCGCTGTGGGTGCTCCGGGTGCTTCGGCGGCGGGCTCGCGGGACGGGGACGGTCAGGAGGGACCCGATGCGGATAGTGCTGGCGGAGGATTCGATGCTGCTGCGCGAGGGCCTGATCCGGCTGCTCGATGAGGCGGGCCACCAAGTCCTCGCGGCGGTCGGCGACGGGTCCGCGCTGATCGACCGCGTCCTCGCCCTCGGCCCGGACTTGGTGATCGCGGACGTGCGGATGCCGCCGACTTTCACCGACGAGGGCCTGCGCGCCGCCGTCGAACTGCGCCGCCAGCGCCCTGACCTGGCCGTGCTGGTGCTCTCGCAGTACGTCGAAGAGTTGTACGCGCGGGAATTGCTGGCCACCGGCGGCGGGGTCGGCTATCTGCTGAAGGACCGGGTGGTCGACCTTGAGGCCTTGCAGGACGCGCTGGCCCGCCTGGCCGCCGGTCAGACGGTGATCGACCCGCAGGTCGTCAGACAGTTGATGGCCGCCCCCCGCCGGGCGCCGGACGGCCTGGACCAGTTGACCGCGCGCGAGCGCGAAGTGCTGGCGCTGATCGCTGACGGACGCTCGAACACGGCCATCGCCGAAGCCCTGACGGTCACGCGCGGGGCGGTCGAGAAAC
>JAIROU010000164.1 GCA_031257375.1 Bifidobacteriaceae bacterium | reverse complement strand
CCACCCGCCCCGCCCGCCGCCCGATGACGCCGCCCCGCCACATCGGCGGGCGATCCCGGACGGGGCGTCCATTCGCAGGACCCTGACCCTCGGCCGGGGCGCTGGGGCCGCACGGACGGCATCGGGCGCGTCCGGCTTGCCACCGCCAGACCGGTGGCCGCGTGTCAGCCGCCGCGTAGGTCGTTCTGCGTGGCCGCCTGGTACACGTCGCGGTAGGCAATACCACATGTCGTGTTTGACCCCAGTGGGGGTGACGGGTTTCCGTCGCACTGGGCAGCGGGCTGGGGCTCGACGGCTCACAGTTGTCTCCGGCCAACGTGGTTAGTCGAGGCTGTGGCAGGGATGAGAACCGGCCGCCGGGTGCCAGACATCGCTCCCGGAGTCGCCGATCCGTGGCGCCCACCCGACCATGGGCAAGATGAGGCAGACCACAGTGCCCGACCCTGGCCGGCGGCTGTGGCTACGGTCGCCCCGCTATCACAGCCGACACCGTGGATGTCTGGCGCACATAGCCCGCCAGGTCGGAGTTGAGCAGTCCCAGCAGGTCCACAATCCGCTGATGCACGCTGACGACGCTTCCCCAGCCGGACAGGCCGAACAGGGGCTCGCTGTGCGCCGCGCGGTTTCTCAGAGCGTTGACGGAGTACACGGAACGGTCAATTTGCCGCCGCGCGGTCCCCTGGGGCCAGGCGTAGTAGATGTAGGGAATCCAAACGGTTCGCTCGTGCGCCGCGTCCGACAGATGCCACCAGAAGCCAAACGGCAACTCCGCGATCACCGCGCCCGGGGTCGCGGCACCCCTGTTGGAGCGGTTGACTGCTTCGGCGACCGCTTTTCGGTTCGGGATGTTCACGTCCAGGCGCCGCCCGTGGGTGCTGCGCCACAACGGCGCCGACACCGGCGATGAAGAGTCAAACAGCCAGTGTCCGGGCCGGTTCCACCGCGCCTGGATGGCCCGGTCGTAGGCGTTGCGGAGCGCGACCTCGAAGTGGGCGGTGTCCCGCAAGACCGCGTGGGCGAGCCGTAGATTCCACTCGTAAGTCTCCAAAGCCCGGCTCCGGTCGCCACCGCACTCGGCCAGGTAGCGCCCGAGCCGGGGTCGGCTCAACCATTGCTCGACCCAGGGGCCGGGAAGAGGCTGGTTCACGGGGTCTCCGTCGGGGTAGCGCCGGGCAAGTCAATGCCCCGGCGAGACGTAACCCTAAAGGCCAGAGCTCCACCGGGGCTTCGCCCATATGCTAGCACGCCGGCCACGGCCGGGATCAGCCCGGTGGTGGCGCCCGCCCGGGTCGCTGATGCTGTCCATTGAAGTGTTCGTGAGCGCATCGCGCGAAAAGTTGAAGTGTCAGTGTGCTGTGGTCGAAGTGAATTCGCCGATTGAGAGGTGGTCGTGATGGAAATGCCGGAGCCAGCCGAGTGGGCATACGCTCGCTTTGGAAAGAACTGGGAGCGGATAGTGCCTGCCCTGGTCGACGCAGGCGCCGCCGCGCACGAGGGGGCCATGGACGCCAAGGAAGCCAGCCAACTGGCCAGCAACGACGCCTACGGGGCGACGTACTGGCTAGCGCTGTTCGAAGAGGTCTTCAATCGATTGATGTCCCTGCCGAACGCTGCTGCCGTGCGGCCTGACCGCGCCCGGTACTGGTTGGTGTCCCTGGGCGGCGTCTTGGTGTTCCCATCTCGATTCGGCGCCCGCTCGGTGGGCGTGAGCAATCTGTACCTGTCTCCGTCCAAACTCCGAGCGGGTCTTCTCGCCGACCCCGGCCACGCCGCGGGTCCGGCGCAGCCTGCGTTCGATCTTGGGCCGGAGTTCGGGTTCGGCGGTATCACGACGCCGTTGTTTGCCGTGACGCAGGCCGACAAGACGGTGCTTGTGGCCTACGATTGCGGCCCTCGGGCCGGGCTCCGGCATGTCTACGTCGGCGAGGTTCGCAGCTATGACGACGCAGACGGGCGCGTGACCTGGGCCGGAACGCCTGAAGAGCTTCCCATCACGGCCGTGCTCGGGCTGAATCACTTGGCAGGTCTGATGTCGCAGCGCGAGACTCTGTTCGACGATGCCCCAGTGCGGCCCATCGGCCTGCAGCTAGTTGACGGCGACCGGGATGTCGCTCGCGGCGACGATGCCGAGTAGGCGGCTCCCGCACAAGAAAACGACACACGCGATCATCTTGTGCCGTAATCAGACTTACGTGCAGAAGCACCACGTGTGTCGTTGCTGGAACCAGGTATTCAGTTGGTCAAGCCGCCAAGACGGTACCAGCTTCAAGTCGCGCCCGCAAAGGCGCGGTGCCACTCACCAGGGCGGTCTTGCCCGCGTCGCGGCCGGGCGCGACCCTCCGCAAAGCATCGAACACCGGACAGGAAAACCGCCGCCGGCTCAGCGCTGCTCCTCTTCCGAGCCCCACCCGGAAGCCACCCAATGCCCCGGCGCGACCTCGGCCAGATCGCCGTGGCGGGGGAGAGGGTCGCCGGACGGCGGCCCGGCGGCGCGCAGGGCCATCCGCTCGGCGCGGCGGCGCGCGGCCTGGCGGGGGTCGGGCAAGGGGATGGCGGCCAACAGGGCGCGGGTGTAAGGGTGCGCCGGGTGCTCGAAGATGGTCGCCGTCGGGCCGACCTCGACCAACCGCCCGGCCTGCATGACCGCCGTCCGGGTGGCGATGTCGCGCACCACCGACAGGTCGTGGCTGACGAACAGGTAGGTCAGCCCCAACTCCGCGCGCAGGTCGGCCAGCAGCCGCAGCACCCGCGCCTGGACGGACAGGTCGAGCGACGAGACCGGCTCGTCGCAGAAGACGAAGGCCGGGCGGACCGAGATGGCCCGGGCGATCCCGATGCGTTGGCGCTGGCCGCCGGAGAAAGTGGCCGGATACCGGTGGACGTCCGCCGGGCCGATCCCGACCGCCTCCAGCGCCGCCAACGCCCGGTCGGCCGCCTCGTCCTTGCCGACCAGCAGTTCCAGCGGCTCGGCG
>JAIROU010000162.1 GCA_031257375.1 Bifidobacteriaceae bacterium | reverse complement strand
GCGCTCCCGGCCCCGGCCGGGTCGCCCGGAACCCCGGGGCCGGCCACCTCGCCGGCCCCGCCGTCGGCCGCGCCAGCGCCGTTGGCACGCTCTACGGGCGCGGGCGCGGCGGCCCCGTCTTTGGGGTGCCCCTCGGGACCGGTGGCCGACATTTCCGACATACAGATATTCTACACCCGCGCAGCCCCCTCGCGCAACAGCCGTTCGAACAGATTCCGGCCTTCGGGGCACCCCTTTCCAGCGTTTTCCGTAGCCACTCCGGCAAGTGTCTTCGGCTGCCAACCCAGCCGGCCGCAGACCCGGCGGCGCTCAACCTACGGTCGTGGGCGGCATCGGCCAAGAGATCCGGGCAGACGCGCTGCGGCGGGGGAGCGGCTACGATTGGCGGTCGTGATCGCGGCGGCCGGAATCGAGCTCAGGGCCGGCGCCGAGATCTTGTTGGCTGGCGGGAGCTTGCGGGTCGGGCCGGGGGACCGGATCGGCCTGGTCGGGCGCAACGGGGCGGGCAAGACCACCTTGATGCGGGCGTTGGCGGGGGAGCGGCCGCCGGCCGCCGGGACGGTCAGCCGCACCGGCACGGCCGGTTACTTGCCGCAGGACCCGGCCGAGGGGGATTTGGCCCAGACCGCGCTCGACCGGATTTTGTCATCGCGCTCCCTGGACCGGGTGCTGGCGGCCATGGCGCAGGCCGAAAAGCTGATGACCAGCGCCGATTCGGACCAGGTGGACCGGGGGATCGAGCTCTACGCCAAACAGGAGGCGCGCTTCTTGGCGGCTGGGGGCTACGCCGCCAAGGCCGAGGCGGCCAGGATCGCCGCCAACCTGGGCCTGGCCGACCGCGTGC
Organism: Bifidobacteriaceae bacterium; assembly: GCA_031257375.1. GTDB lineage: Bacteria > Actinomycetota > Actinomycetes > Actinomycetales > WQXJ01 > JAIRTF01. Next base: position 10,474 of record JAIROU010000162.1, on the reverse strand, counting down.
TTGGCCAGCCGCTGTCGGAGCTCTCGGGCGGCCAGCGCCGCCGGGTCGAACTGGCCCGGATCTTGTTCCAAGGCGCGGACGTGCTGTTGCTGGACGAGCCGACCAACCATCTCGACCAGGACTCGGTCGTCTGGCTGCGGGACTTCTTGAAAACCTACGGCGGCGGCTTCATGGTGATCTCCCACGACGCGGCGCTGCTGGCCGACACTGTGAACAAGGTCATCCACCTTGACGCCAACCGCCACCGCCTGGACCAGTACAACCTCGGCTGGCACGCCTACTTGGAGCAGCGGGAGGTCGACGAGCGCCGGCGCAAGCGCGAGCGGGCGGGCGCCGAGAAGAAGGCCGCCGCCCTGATGGCGCAGGCCAACCGGATGCGGGCGAAGGCCACCAAGGCGGTGGCGGCCCAGAACATGGCCAAGCGGGCCGAGCGGCTGCTGGACCTGACCGAAGCCGAGGCCCGGCGGGACAAAGTGGCCGCCATACGCTTCCCCGACCCGGCGGCATCGGGCAAAGTGCCGTTGGAGGCTGAAGGTCTGACCAAGGCCTACGGCTCGCTGGAAGTCTTCACCGACGTCGACTTGGCGATCGACCGGGGGTCGCGGGTGGTGGTGCTGGGCCTCAACGGGGCCGGCAAGACCACCCTGCTGCGGCTGCTGGCCGGCCTGGAAGAAGCCGACGCGGGCCGCGTCATCCCAGGTCACGGGCTCAAACTGGGCTACTACGCGCAGGAGCACGAGACCTTGGACCTGGACCGGACGGTGCTGGAAAACATGTCCGCCGCCGCGCCGGACTTGGAGACCACCGACGTGCGGTCGATCCTGGGCTCGTTCCTGTTCTCGGGCGACGCGGTCATGAAACCCGCGCGGGTGCTGTCCGGCGGCGAGAAGACGCGCCTGGCCCTGGCCGTGCTGGTGGTCTCCTCGGCCAACGTCTTGCTGCTGGACGAGCCGACCAACAACCTCGACCCGGCCTCGCGCCTCGAAATCCTGTCCGCCCTGGCCAAGGTCAAGGCGGCGGTGGTGCTGGTGACCCACGACGCCGGCGCCGTCCGCGCGCTCGGCCCGGAACGGGTGTTGCTGCTACCCGACGGTGACGAGGACCTGTGGTCCTCCGACTATGAGGACCTGATCGAACTGGCTTGAGGCCGCCTGACGCCCAAGGCGGGCGGCGGTGGTTGAATTGACGGATGACCTCAGAGCCCCATGACGAAGGGCTGGGGATTCCCCCGGCCGAGGACGCGACCGAGTCCGGCGTCGACGCCCGAACCAGGGTCGCCCGGCTGGTCGAGCAGGCGCTCAACCAGCGCCCGCCCCGCTCCCAGGCCGACAAGTCGGTGCCGAAGAACCAGGCCGCCAAGGCCGCCAAGGCCCAGATCGCAGAACTGCTCAAAGAGTCGAAGGCGCTGGACGGCCAGATCGCCGACAAGGGCCTGGTCGCCATCGCCGTCAGCGCCTACTTCCGCGGCGGGCGGCCGAGCGCGGCCGACCAGGCGGCGATCCGGCGCATCGCCGAGATCCAGACCGAAGCCGCCCGCATCAGGCTGGACGCCCTGGTCGGATGGGCGGTGTTGGATGTGGACCTGGAGGCCATGACCGCCAAGGCGGCGGCCCGCGAGGCCGTGGCGTCGTTTCCCTTCGCCCATTACGAATACTCCTTCTCGCTGGGCCAGACCTCGCGATCTTTCGCATGGTGGCGGAATCAGGCCGTCGAGTGGCCAACCAGCACGGCCCGGTACTGGCTCGGCGGCCAGTTCCGCGCCGCCCTGCCAGAGCGCGTGACCAGCCATCTGGCCCTCGCGACCGTCCATTCGCCCACCTTGAGCGGGACCGTGACCAGCCAGGACGCCATCTACTTGCCCGCCGCGGCCGACATCGGCCGCAGGGGCCTGCCCGCCGCCGACCCCGCCGCCGGCCCCGACGCCGGTGACGCCCACCTGAAGACCTGGGGTGTGCTGGACGGCCGCAAGAATACCTTCTGGCTGCGCGAGACCGGCCGGGGCGTGGTCCGCTACGCCGACGCCGCCGGCCCTTCGGAGTCTTACCACTCCGCGTTCTACACCGACGCCATCCAGCCGATCATCAACCTTGACCTGACCACGTTCCGCAGACTCCGCGGGCGCTCGCCCAGGACGGCCTGACGCCGGGCCCGGCCCGGCGGGCCGGGGCCGCCAAAGCCGCTCCGAAGGTGGCCACCCGCGCGTTCCAGCGCAGGGCGCTGGCCAGGGCGTCGGCGCCCGGCAGCCTTGCCCGATGCCGCGCCCTCACGTTCGCCACATCGGCCGGGTCGAGCCCCACAGCCTTCCCTTGGTCGCGGTCCAGCAAACGACGGCGGTGGCGGCGGCGACCGCGCAGCAGACGGCGTGCGCGGGGTTGAGACCTTGAGGAGTGGGCGCGCGCAGGAGGAATTGGTAGTGGCTTAGCTGGGTCTGGGCGAAGACCAGGCCGGCGAAGACCACCAACGCCACGGCCACGCCGCCGAACCGCCCAAGCAAAGCGATGGCGACCAAGGCGACTGAGGTCACCAAGACCGCGTTGGCCATGGTGTAGGGGACCAGCCGGGCAGCCCCGGGGATGTCGGCCAGACGGGCGCCGGGGTCCAACGCCCGGTCCCGGAAGGGGATCAGGACCGGCGGCAGGGCGTTGATCACGGCCCAAGCCAGCGGGCCGAGGATGGCCGTGACCGCCAGCACCGCCGCCGAGCCGATTCCCGCCAGGGCGCCGAGCCCCGGCCGCCCAAGGTGCTCCCAGGACCGCATGCGGGGCGCCGCCATCACGGCCAGCACCATTCCGGCGGCGATGGCGGCAGCCTCCCAGGAGGTCACCGCCACGGAGGCCTCAGCGAACACCCGCTCGGCGTAGAACACGGGATGGGTCCAAAAGACCAGCATCGCGGCCAGGGCGGTCGCCACCACCCCGGCCACCGCCCACCAACGCAGATAGCGGCCCCGCGACCAGGCCCGCAGCGCCGCTATCACTCCAGGTCCTCGGCCCGCAGAGAGCATTCCTCGAGCGCTCGCCGGTGCTCGGCGATCCAAGCCGCCAACTCCGGATTGGCCATCGCCTCCAAGGTCGGGGACCCAAAGCCCCCGCCGCCGGCCCCGTCCCCGGCCCCGCCGCCGGCCCCGTCCGAGACGCGGCGCACCACCTCATCGGCCACGGCCCACTGCCGCTCGTTTTCCGGCGCCAACAGCCCGCCCGGGCCAATCCGGGTCAGGCAAGCCTGGCTCTCAACGCCGATGTAGTTCCGCGCCAGGATACCCGCCAGCGTGAACTCGAAATCCGAGACACCGGTCCAGGTCGCCGGATCGAGCGACCAAACGTCTGAGAACCCGGGGAACTCGCTGCCGGAGCCGGGCGGGACGGCTCCCTCCCCCAGCATCAGCACCGACGCGCCAGGACCGGCCGCCAACTGGGCGACCGCCGCCACCGTCCGCGTGATGACGGGCCGGGTCTGCGACAAAGCCTCATGCACGCACAGCACCGCCCCCGTCCCGGCGACGGGGGAACACTCCACCGGCGGGGCGGCCTCGCGCCGGACCAACTCCGGCTGGATCGCCGTGACCGCGCTGGCGGCCAGCGCGGGCAGCATCAACCAGGTCAACCCTGGCAACCCGGAGGCCGGTCGCGACCGCTGCCGACCGGCCGCCCAACCCGCCGCCGCCGCCGTCATCGCCGCCGCCGCCAAGACGAACAACGCCACCCGTGCGATCGAGACCCCGTCCGTCAATTCCCATCCCACAGCCGGAGAGTCCGACCCCCAGCGGGGCGCCGCCGCCAGAAACGACGGCCCCGGCCGACCCACCGGATGGATACTGGCCTGCGCCGGAACAACCAAGACCAACCCTGCCACCGCGACCGCCCCGAGCACCGCCCACCGCGACGGCGCCAAGCTCGTCACAAGGTAGCCCAGCGGCGCCCACAGGCCCACCGCCGCGACCGAGCCGATCACCGCCAGCGGATCGGGCGAGCCCGCGGTCGCCTCCCCGGCCGTGCGCGTCGCCAGCGGCGCGAAGCCCAGCGCGAAGCCCCCCAAACTGGCCGCCCAACAAACGGCCATCGTCCGAATCGCCCGGGCAAGCGGCGCCCGGCCCGCGATCGGGGGCGCCAGAACCGACCCGGGAGAACCGGCCAGCCCGCAGGCCGCGCCAAGCACGGTCGCCGCCAACGCCAGCAGAACGGCATCCTCCCGCAGACTGGCCTCGAACCCGGGCCACGTCAGCGGCAACCATGAACGGCGCAGCGAGCCGCTCTCCCAGACCGTCCCCGCCACGCCGACCAATGCGAAGATCGCGATCCAGCGCGTAGGCACGGGGAAACACCAACTCGCGAATAACCGGCGCAGCTTCTTCGGTGTCACGCCTCGGACCCTCCGCCGGCCACCAGCGCCCTATAAGACGCCTCCAGCGGCGAGGCGAAACGGTCGGCGGCGCCCCCGGACTCGCGGCCCACCGCTTCGAAGTCCTCTAGCGAGCCGACAAACCCAATTCGGCCGTCGATGAGCACCGCCACCCGCGAGGCGATCATCGCCAAGTCCTCAACCAGGTGGGTCGACACCAACACCGTGGTCTCACCGGCCACCGACTCCAGATAACTGCGCATCCGCACTCGCTGATCGGGATCGAGGCCGGCCGTCGGCTCGTCCAGCAACAGCACGGCCGGTCGATGCGCTATCGCGCAGGCGATTCCAAGGCGCTGGCGCATGCCGCCCGACAAGGTGCGCGCCCTGTTGTTGGCCCGATCTGTCAAGCCGACCACGCCCAGCGCCCGCGCCGCCGCGGCGGCGCAGGCGGACTCGACCACACCGTGCGCCCAGGCCGCGTACTGGACGTTCCAGGCCACCCTTTCCGAACCCATCAACTCGAATTCTTGGGGCAGGAACCCCAACAGCCGCCGCGCGGCCAGGCGGCCCGCCACGGTGCCCGTGTCATGGCCCGCCACCACCACCTTGCCGCGCTCCGGGCGGCTGGCCGTGGCCAGGATATTCAGCAGAGTGGTCTTCCCGGCACCGTTCGGGCCGAGCAACCCGGTCACGCCGGAGTCCAAGCGCAGCGACAACTCCCGCAACGCCAGGCGCCGACCGTATGAGAAAGACACCGACTCCGCAAAGGTCCCCGCCTCGCCAGCCGGACCAGCCGAACCATTCGAAGGTGTGGGGGCGTGAACGGCGGGGACCATGTTGGGGCGATCAGGAATGGAAGGCGAAGACCGACCACTGGGCCGAGCCGCCAGACGTGTCCGTCGTCTTGGTGCAGTAGTTGCGCCCGCCCGAGCCGGTCGCGGCCAGGGTGTGAACGGTGTGGCTGATCGTGTGGGTCTGCGAGACTGTCGCCGTATCCGGCAGGATGGGCAACCAACGCATGATTCTTTGGGTAGTGGACAGCGCGGAACAGCACCCCGACCGACGCAGATCTGGGCTATTGGGTGGCCGACGGCGCGGCCGGCAACGCCACCTCGGCTCGGTCGGCGGCGACCGCCAAGGCCGCGTCGAAGGTGGCGGTTCCGCGTTCAAGCGCAGGGCGCTGGCCAGGGCGTAGGCGTCCGGCAGCTTTACCCGATGCCGCGCCCTCGCGTTCGCCACATAAGCCGGGCCGACCACGTCCCCGCTCAGCGCCACCCCCCCGACCGTCGCCCAGTCGGCCTGGGCCAAGGCGGCCCGAACCGGCGCGGTGGCTGTCACTTGATAGCGCGGCATCGTGGTCGGCACGGCAAGAGTGTATCTCCGGTGTCTTCGGTGACACACCGGCCAGGCCCGGCTCGAGTTGGTCTTCGGTCACAGTGCCGCCCGGCGCGGCGCTTCATGGTGATGCGGGCGGGGTCTGGAGCGGGGGGCTCAGCAATTCTCGCGCCAGCTTGAGGGCCTCGGCCAGGGGTCCGTCCTCCAACCGTCCGATCGGAGCGCCGAGCCAATCAGCGCGGATGGCGGACAGCTTGTCGACCTCGAGGAAACACGGCCGGTCAAGGCCGTTGGCGGCGCTTGGTTGGACTTCGACCCTGGTGTCGACCAGCGGGTTGGCCACCGATGTGAAAGGCATTACGATGACCGACTCGCCGGTTCGGCACCTCGGGTTCTGGGCTATCAGAACCGGGCGGGGCTTGCCCGAATACGCTCCGCCGGCCGCCGTCGCTATGGCGCCGAAGGGGAGGGTCACCACTTGCCCCAGTCGGCGCGGGCCGCGTCCAGAAAGTCCATCGTTTCGTCTGAGGGCGGTGACGCCGCGAGGCTGAGCGGGATGGCCCCGTCGCGCACCGTCTGAACCGCTAGCATGCGGACCACGGTGGGCGCGTCCAAGCCCACAGATTCGACCACGGCGGTGAAGCGCTGCTTTAGGGATTCGTCCATCCTGACTGTGAGAGTGGTCGTCATTTGGGTGCCTCCTGGCATCAATTAGTGACACTTGCTTGGCCGAATGCTATCAGGAGAGCCCGCTTGCGCGCCTCGCTCCCGTGCGGACCCCAAACTCAAGGGGCGGTTCCCGTTCTCCCTAGGTCGGGCGCAAAGAGCCTTCCCACCGCGCGTTCCGACCGCGCGGTCAGCGCCGACAAATCCCGATCCGCCTCGCCCGCCGCAACATGGGTGAGCAAATACCGGTAGCCGTCGCGGACGGTCATCGACTGCGTCGGAACTGTCACACCGACGCCCCCTGTCCGATTGGCCTGCGGCACCAGAAGTGTGTCCTGACAGCACTGAGGCGTGATGGACATCGGACTCCCCCGACCCGGGCCGGGCGGGGGTGGTTGGTGTGGTCTGATCGGTAGGCTGGACGTTCGACTCTCAATCCGGCCGGAGGGGACACGGCGTGACAGGCGGCCAGCTTGTGTTCTTGGATGACAGCGGCGACCCCGGATTCAAGTTCGGGCGGAGTTCGAGCCGCCACTTCGTGGTGGCCTGCGTGGTCTTCGACCAGAAGGCGGCCGCCGGGCAGGTGGCGGCCGCGATGAGGGCGTTCCGCGAAGAACGCGGATGGCACGCGGCCTACGAGTTCAAGTTCAACAAGCTCGAGAAGGGCATCGTCAAGGAACTGCTCCGACGGGTCGCGCCGTTCGATTACCGGATCCGGGCGGTCCTGGTTGACAAGACCCTGATTCGCAGCGATGAAATGCGGTCCAAGGCCGAGTCGTTCTACAGCTTCGTCATCGCGCAGGTCCTCGACCGAATACCGGGGCTGCGCGAGGCGGATGTGCGCCTCGACGGCCAGGCCGGGTCGCGGCAGAGGCGCGCCGCCGGCGCGTATTACCGCCGCCGGTTGAACGCGGAGACGAAAAGGGTGGCCCGGTTCAGGTTCGTCGACTCCCGGGCGGACAATCTGATCCAACTCGCGGACCTCGCCGCCGGGTCGATCTTCCGGCAAGCTCAGGACAAGACCGACGCGGCTGACTATGTGGGGATCCTCAGCCCGAGGATAGACGAGATCTGGGATTTCAAATGAGGCGAGGCCTGCGCCTATCCTGGGATTCCAGGAAGTGACACCATACGGTGCGCTTGTCGGCGCGGGCCTCTGTGTGGCTCCAACGATACCACCGGCGGCGCGCGGCCCCGCGGCGGCGGGACCCGGCCCGCGACGTAGACTTGAAGCTATGGGTTGGCTGACCGGGACGTCCGGCGCGCTCAGGCGGGCGCGCGAGGACGGGGCGCGTAGGTGGAAGTATCCGCTGATCGGACTGGTCTTGATGGCGCCGCTGGCCTACGCCATCCCGGTGGCCAGCTTCGCGGCGGCGGCCGGTTTCCCAGGCGTCCACGACAAGAGCGGTGGGATCGTGCCGCTGACTAGCCAATGGCTGATCGGGTTGACCATCCTGTTGATCATGTTCGTCGCCTGCGGGGTGATCGCCTACCGGCTGTTCGGCTGGCCCGCTTGGGCGGCGCTGGTCTTCGCGGTCGGGGCTCCGGTGGCCATCGACCTGGCCTGGGTGGCCATCCTGACCCTGAACGGCAGTGTGTAGGGAGCCCACAAAGATCGGCCGCGCGCCTGGTCCGCGACCTAGCCGATTCCAAGGCCGCCTAGGAGGTAACCTCCAAAGGTGTCTAGACACGTTTTCATCACCGGCGCCAGCCGGGGGATCGGGCGGGGGATCGCCCAGGCCTTCTTCGACCTGGGCGACAACGTGGCGGCGGTCGACCGCCGTGGGCTCGGCCCCGGGATCGTGGACCGGCGGGTGGCGGCCCTGGCCGCGGACATCACCGACGCCGCCCAAGTCGACGCCGCCTTCGAGAGGGCCGAGGCCCAGTTCGGCAAGGTGGATGTGCTGGTCGCCAACGCCGGTGTGGTCAAGGACCGGCCGCTGGCGCGCTTGGCCGACCAAGATTTCGCCGATGTCGTGGGCACCAACCTGACCGGCACGTTCCGTTGCGTCCGCCGGGCCGCCCGGTCGATGATGGCGCGCCGAAGCGGCGCGATCATCCTGATCGGCTCGGTGGTCGGGGCGGTCGGCGGGGTCGGCCAGGCCAATTACGCCGCCTCGAAGGCCGCCTTGGTCGGCTTGGCCAGGGCGGTCGCGCGCGAGTTGGGGCCGCGCGGTATCACCGCCAACGTGGTCGCGCCGGGTTTCATCGAGACGGACATGACCGACGGCCTGCCCGAACCCGTCCGCCGGGGGCATTTGGCGCAGATCCCAGCGGGACGGTTCGGTTCGGCGCACGATGTAGCCGGGGCGGCCACGTTCTTGGCGTCAGCCCCGTACGTCAACGGCGCCGTAATCCCGGTAGACGGCGGCCTGGGGATGGGCCATTGACGACTCCCGCCGCCCGACCCCGCGGACCCCTACTAAACCCGGGGACGGTCCTTTTGTCCGATACGCGGGGACAGACCTTTTGCCCTGACGAAGGGTCTGTCCCCAGGTTTGAGACGAAAGGACCGTCCCTCGGTTTATTGACGAAGGGTCTGTCCCCAGGTTTGAGACGAAAGGACCGTCCCCGGGTGTAAAAGGACCGTGCCTAGGGTTATTGAAGGAGATGTGAATGGGACTGCTAGAGGGCAAGAAGCTGCTGATCACCGGGGTGTTGACGGATCGGTCGATCGCTTTCGAGGTGGCCAGGGCGGCCCAGGAAGAGGGCGCCGAGGTGATCCTGACCGCTTTCGGCAAGGGCGCCCGGCTGACCGCCGCCACCGCCAAGCGCCTGCCCCGGCCGGCGCCGATCGAACAACTCGACGTCACCGACCAGGCCGACCTCGACTCGCTGGCCGGGCGCGTCCAGGCCCACGCCGACCAACTTGACGGCGTGGTCCACTCGATCGGCTTCGCCTCCGGCCGGATCATGGGCGGGAACTTCCTGAACGGCGGCTGGGAGGACGTGGCGGCATCGGTCAAGACCTCGGCCTTCTCCTTGAAATCGCTGGCTGTGGCCACGTTGCCGCTGCTCAGGCTGGGCGGCGCGATAGTCGGTCTGACCTTCGACGCCCGCTACGCCTGGCCGGTCTACGACTGGATGGGCGTCTCGAAGGCGGCCCTCGAGGCGACCGCCCGCTACCTGGCCCGCGACCTGGGGCCGAGGGGCGTGCGCGTCAACCTGGTCAGCGCCGGGCCGCTGCGGACCGTGGCGGCCCGGTCGATTCCGGGATTCGACCAGATGGAGGGGCTGTGGCCGGGGAGGGCGCCGCTGGGCTGGGACTCGGCCGACCCGGAGCCGGCCGCCAAGGCGGTGCTGGCGCTGCTCAGCGACCTGTTTCCGGCCACCACCGGCGAGATCGTCCACGTTGACGGCGGCCTGCACGCCACCGGCCAATAACCAGCCATCACCTACAATCGGCTCATGGAACGAACACTGATGTTGGTTCGGCACGCCAAAGCCGGCGGCGGGGACGGCGGCGGCGACGCAGATCGGCCGCTGACCGAGTTGGGCTACGAGCAGTGCGCCATCGTCGCCCGCGAGATGACCGGTATGGGGCTCGACCCGGACGTGGCCCTGGTGTCCACGGCGCGGCGGGCGGAGCAGACGTTCAAGGCCATGGCCGCCGCGACCAACTGGCAGGTCGATCCCGAACCGGTCCGCGAGCTTTACAGCGGCTATGTCGAAGAAGTGCTCGACGCCGTCCGCGCCGCCCCCGCCGGATGCGCCACCTTGATGGTGGTGGGCCACGAGCCGACGATGTCCGCGACCGCCTGGAAGTTGGCCAGCCGGGGTTCCGCGCCCGATGCCGTCACCCGCGTCAGGCGCGGACTGCCGACCGCCGGGGTGGCCGTCATCCAGGTGGACGGCGAGTGGGCGTCGGTCGGGCGCGGCCCGACCATCCTGCGCTGGGTGCTGACCCCGCTGGCCTGATCAGCGGCCCGAGCCGGGAATGGTTCCGCCGCAGCGGGTTCCAAGTGCAGGCCAAGGCCGAAAGCAGCGCCTATGGCCTGGGGCCACGCCGTAGGTGGGGAGTTTCCGCTGGTCAGCCTTCGGCTGCCGCACGTCAACCGGGGTCGCGGAGGCTGGTTGTTCACCAGCGTCCTAAGGCGGCCTCCGGCGCCGTTGCTCGGTCGCTGACCTGTTA
>JAIROU010000151.1 GCA_031257375.1 Bifidobacteriaceae bacterium | reverse complement strand
CAACCCTCAAAACCGTAGAACAGGCCGTCCGGATGGTTGGCGCGGTTCACCCACCGGTAGTCCGCAGGCGGGATGTGGGTGTTGTAATCATCCTCGTCGCGGGCGCCGTACAACTCGTTCTTGCGGCGGGTCTCGGCGATCTTCCGCTCCCTCAGCCGTCGGTACCGGTCGGCGTGCCGGTCGGGGGTCCGGTCGGGGGTCCGGTCGGCGGGCCGGCCCAGGCGCACTGGTGTCTCGATGGTCATTGTCAGTCCTCCATTCGTCTGGCCGGCGAGCCCGCCGCCCTGGCTAAGTCGACCAGTTCGCGCATCCGGCTGGCGGCCGGGGCTTTCAAGCCCGCCACGGCGAACGGCAGGCCCAGCCGGGTGAACTTCTCCTCCGCGAACGGGTTGTACGGCAGTAATTCGTGCGCCGTCACGTTGTCCAAGGTGGCGACGAACTCCGCGATCGCCACCACCTCCTGCTCGTTGACCCCCGGGATCACCGGCGTCCGCACAATCGCCGGGATCCCGGCCTCCGCCAGGCGCCGGGCGTTCGCCAAGACTTGCTTGTTCGACCGGCCGGTGACGCGCCGGTGCAGCGCCTCGTCCATCGCCTTGACGTCGAACATCACCAGGTCCAGGCTGGCCAAGACGGCTTTGATGGAGCCCCACGGGAAAGCCAGGGCCGTCTCGACGGCGCAATGGATCCCCTCGCGGCGGCACAGTTCGACCATCTGGGCCACGAATCCGCGTTGGATCAACGGCTCCCCGCCGGAGAATGTGACCCCGCCATCGTCCCCGTAATAGGGCTTGTCCGCCATGATCTCGGCCAGGAGCGCCTCCGGGGCGACCGCCCGGCCGATCCTCACCCGCGCCCCCGCGAAGCACGCCTCCACGCAGGCGAAGCAATCGCCGCAACGGGCGAAGTCCGTCACCGGCCGCCCCGCCTGCCAGGTGATCGCGCCGCTCGGGCAGGCCTCGACGCAGGCGGCGCAGCCCACGCAATTCGCCGCCAGATACGCCAACTGGGGTCGCAAGCCGATGGTTTCCGGGTTGTGGCACCACAGGCACCTCAAGTTGCAGCCCTTCAAGAACACAGTCGTGCGGATGCCCGGCCCGTCGTGGACGCTGAACCGCTGCACCTCGGTGACCACGCCCATGGCCAAGGCGGGCGTCGCGGGCGCCGCCGCGAGGCCCGCGGGCGCGACAGTCTTGGCCAGTTCGACGAGGCTCACTTTGGTCCTTTCACGATAGCCGAAACGCTTCTGCTACGCACCCAAAGTGTAGTCGCTCAGCCGGCTCGCGCAACCCGCCCGCGCCGGCGGTGCGGCGGCGCCACGCAGGCGACTTGGCGTCGGGGGCGGTGGCCTCTTGAACTGGCACGCGAAACGTTTCGGGCTTCGGCGAAGAATTGTCGCCTCGCGGCGAGCCCTCGGCGCGATGGCCCGGCCAGCCGAGCACCAGGACCTGATAGGCCGCGTCGGAGGGTTCTCCGCCCGGTTCGCCGATCTGCGCAAAGACGTCCAGCAGGAGGTCACCTGCCGTGCCTCCTACTCAGATCCTGGCGGGCGGACCGGCGCGAAAGGCTGGGGACGGCATCGGGCGACGGGCACGATGCCGTCCGGCAGGCCGCGGGCGCCTGCCAAGCCGGGAGCGACGTGCTGGAAGCCGCCGCCGTCCCCCGGCTGGGGCCGCCCGCGCCCGCCCACAGCGGCGCCAATGCTAAGGACTCGTGAATATATGACGTTATGTTTCTGGGTTTGGGGTGGGGTGGATGGTGTGGTTCCATTCGCCGTGCCATTTGTGGGGCTGGTGAATACCGGTCTTGAGCAGCGCGTCCATCTGCTGGTCGGGGACTTTGAGGCCGGTCGGGTAGGTGGCGGCGTCGAGTTCGGCGTGGACGGTCAGCCCCGCGGCGGTGGTGGTCGCGGAGATGAGGTCGACGACGACTTGGTGGGACGTCAGGGGACGCCCGCGCCAGTTCATGGTGATGTGGGAGAACAGGCGGTGCTCGATCTTGTTCCATTTCGATGTGCCCGGCGGCAGGTGGCAGACGGTCACTTCGAGCCCGGTCGCGGCGGCGAAGGATGCCAGCTCGGTCTTCCACAGCCGGGCTCTTGAGCCGTTGGACCCGCCGCCGTCGGCCACGACGAGCAGACTGGTCGCCCCCGGGTGGCGTTCGCGCCCGGCCGACCGCCACCACGAGTTGATGGTCGCCACGGCGAACGCGGCGGTGTCGTGGTCGACGCCGACCCCACCCAGCCGGAGTTGTCGGCGATGTCGTACACCCCGTACGGGTTGGCCTTGCCCAGCGCCGGGTCGGGGAAGTCGTGGACGTTGACCCTGGCCGGCTCGCCTTTCGGGCGCCATTCGCGGCCGCCGTCCTTGTGCTCGCCGACCAGCTCCTTCTTCTTCGCGTCAACCGACACGACCGGCTCACCCGCCCTGATATGGGCGGCGGCCCGGGAGTTTATGTACGCGAACTGGGCGTCCCTGTCGGCATGCTGAGAACCTTCGACCGTCTTCGCGTTGCCCCGCAGAGAGAACCCCTCGGCGTGCAGCAGATCCCCGACGGTCTTCGCGTTCGTCTTGCACATCGCAAATGACCCGATACGAGCCAACCCTGTACGCCCACAGGCCCGCCAGGTTTCCAGTCAACGCTTTTCCCCCGGAACGAAGGTGACCAGTTGCGGCCACGGCGGCCACGTAACCGACGATGCGGGCGCGCACCGGCTTGTCGAGTCTAGCCAGCGACTTTTCAGCGTCTGGATCCCACTCAACTGTCCAGATCAAGTCGCCGTCTCAATTCGGCGGAAGTGACGGTTTGCCGCCGGCCCGCGCGCACGTCTTCGACGTTGCGGAGAATCCGCTGCTCCCATTCGATCCGGTCCATCGAGCTTTCAAGCGCGTCTCGGATGTAGTGAGCTTGCGGGCGGCGGGTGGCGCGCGCCACGGCGGCCAGACGCTCAGCCAAGTCGGCGGGCAGGCGCACCGCGATCGGTTGAGACAGCATGTGAAGCAGTCTACAGCCCCCCTTTGCTCAG
>JAIROU010000147.1 GCA_031257375.1 Bifidobacteriaceae bacterium | reverse complement strand
CCCCCGGCCCCAGTTCGGCGTCTTCCAGCAGGTAGGGCGGGTTCGCGGCGACCACGGCCGCCCGGTCGGCCAACTCCGCCAAGGGGCCGTCCGGCGTGGCTACATCGGCGGCATCGGCGGGCACCACCTGAACGCCCAGCGGCTCCAGGTTCTCCCGGGCCTGGCCGCCCGCCGCCCAGGCCCGCTCGACCGCCACCACGCGGGCGCCGGGGACCTCGGTGGCCAAGGCGGCCGCGATCGGCCCCGCCCCCGTGCCCAGGTCGACGGCCAGGCGCTCGGCCTCGGGGAAGCTGAGCAAAGCCTCGATGGCGGCCCCGGCCACGACCTCGGTCTCCGGGCGGGGGATGAACGCGCCCGGCCCAATCTTCAGCTCCAGGCGCCGGAAGGGCGCCCGGCCGGTCACATATTGCAGCGGGACCCCGGCCTCCAGGCGGCTTGCGGCCCGCTCGTAGCCGTCCGGCAGGATCAGGGTCCCGGCCAGGGCGCGGGCCCGCAACTCCCCCGGCGTCAGACCGGCCAGCGCGGCCGCCAGCCGCTCGTGGTCGGGGGTCGGGAAACGCACCCTTCCGATGCTACGCTCCCCGGCAGGGGCGCCGGGCAATTGTGAACAGGGTTCCGGCCCATGGCCGCAGACCTGGCGAAGCGGGCGATAGCGCCATAGGATGTAGCCATGACAGTGACTACAACTATCCGGGTGCCGGTCGCAACTCGGGACTCGCTGGCCAAGCAAGCCTCGGGCAAGGGCCTGTCGGTGTCGGCCATGCTGACCGAACAGGCGCGGGCCTACGAGCGGGAAGAATGGTTCCGCGCCTCGCGGGAGGCCTCCCGGCTCGACTCGCTCAACCCCGAGGCGATGGCTGAGCAGGCGTTATGGGAGGAAACCGTCGACGGCCCCTGGGATCCGGACGATGACACCTGGGACTGACGATCCGCTGCGGGGCGAAATCTGGCTGGCGGCCCTCGGCAAAGGCCGACCCGACGAGCCGGGCAAGGCCCGGCCGGTGGTGGTGATCTCGCCGTCCACTTGGGCTCCGTACAGGGCTGACGACCTGGTAACGGTGGCGCCGCTGTCCGCCTCGTCCGCTCCCGGCCCGGATCGCATCTGGCTGGCGGCACGTCCGGGCCTGAACCGCGACTCCCTGGCGGTGGCGCGGGCGGCGCGGCCCATCGCCCGCAGCCGCCTGCTGCGCCAGGTGGCCCGCATCGAACCGGGAGAAGAAGCGGCCCTGGACTACGCCCTGGCGATGTCGCTCGGCCTCGCTTAGGGTTCGCCGCGATAGCGCCGCGCTATCATGGAGCGCATGTCGGTCGATACCGCCGGCCAGGAGTTGCGTCGACGCCGGGTGGCGGCCGGGTGGACCCAGCGCCAACTGGCCCAGGCGTCAGCCGTGCCGCAGCCATCCATTGCCGCCTATGAGACCGGTGCCCGGCGTCCCGCCCAAGCCACCGCGCAACGCCTTGACCGGGCGCTTCGCACGCCCACGCCGACGCGGCTGAAAGCCTCGCGCGAAGCGCTGATCGGTCTGGCGGCGGCGCGGCATCTGCATGACGTCCGCGTCTTCGGGTCCGTCGCGCGGGGCGCCGCTGGCCCCGGGTCGGATGTTGATCTGCTGGTCCATCCCTCAGGGCGGGCCTCCATTTTCGATCTCGCCGCGTTCCAGGCCGCCGCCGAGGAGCTGCTCGGCCTGCCCGTGGATGTGGTCTCCGACCGGGGCAGCGGACCAGCCATGGACCGCATTCGCGCCGAAGCGGTTGAACTGTGAGGGCCGCGGGCCCGGACCGGACCCCGGCCATCCTGGCGGACATCGGAAAGCTCGCCCGCTCGGCACGGCGTGTCGCCGCCCGCGGCCACGAGCGGTTCGCGGACCTTGACGACGACGACCAACGGCGCATCGCCCGATCACTGGTGGTCGACTTGTCCTCGGCGGCCGACCGGCTCCCGCAGGCCTTCCGCGCCTCCCACCCCGAGGTCGATTGGAGCGGCATCCGGGCGGTTCGGAGCTTCATCGCCCACGATTACGACGGGACCGACGTGGAAATCCTCTGGCGGGCCGTGGCCGTCGAGTTCCCCCGGATCGCGGCCGCGCTGAGAGTTCCGGACGAGCCCAGCGGTCCCAAGGCCTAGAGGGCGGTCCCGCGGCCCAGGCGGGCGTCGCGGGCGGCGGCCAGTTTCGACTGCATGCCGAAGACCTCGATGAACCCGCGCGCGTTGGACTGGTCGTAGGAGTCGCCCTCGTCGTAGGTGGCCAAGTTGAAGTCGTACAAGGACGTCTCCGAGCGCCGCCCCGTCACCACGGCCCGGCCGCCGTGGAGCGTCATCCTGATCTCCCCGGAGACGTGCTCCTGGGTCGAGGCGATGAAGCCGTCCAGCGCCCGCTTCAGCGGCGAGAACCAAAGGCCGTCATACACCAGTTCGGCCCAACGCCCACCGACCACACGCTTGAAGCGCGCCAACTCCCGCTCAAGAGTAACGCCCTCCAAGTCCCGGTGGGCCTCGATCAGGGCCATCGCCCCCGGCGCCTCGTAAACCTCGCGCGACTTGATGCCGACCAGGCGGTCCTCGACCATGTCGAGCCGTCCGACCCCCTGGGCGCCGGCCCGGCGGTTGAGCTCCTGGATGGCCTGCAGGGGCGTGACGGCCAGCCCGTCGATTGAAACCGGCACGCCGACCGAGAACTGGATCACGACCTCGTCCTCGACCGGCGGGAAGCCCGGATCGTCGGTGTAGGTGTAGACGTCCTTGGTGGGGCCGTTCCAGATGTCCTCCAGGAAGCCGGTCTCGACCGCCCGGCCCCAGACGTTCTGGTCGATCGAGAAGGGCGAGGACTTGGTGGTCTCGATCGGCAGCGACTTGCGCTCGGCGTAGTCGATGGCGGCGGCCCTGGTCAGGGCCAGGTCGCGGACCGGCGCCAGGCAGCGCAAGTCCGGCGCCAGCGAGGTGATCGAGACCTCGAAGCGAACCTGGTCGTTGCCCTTGCCGGTGCAGCCGTGGGCCACCACCCCGGCGCCGAATTGGCGGGCGGCCCGAACCAGGTGCTTGACGATCACCGGCCGCGACAGCGCCGAGACCAGCGGGTAGCGGTCCATGTACAAGGCGTTGGCGGCCAGCGCCGGCATGCAATACTCGGCCGCGAACTCATCTCGGGCGTCCGCCACATAGGCCTCGACCGCCCCGCAGGCCAGCGCCCGCTCGCGGATCGTCTCCAGGTTCTCGCCGCCCTGGCCCACATCCACCGCCACCGCCACGACCTCGGCGCCGGTGGCCTCCCCGATCCACCCGATCGCCACCGACGTGTCGAGGCCGCCCGAATAGGCCAGCACCACTCTGTCAGTCATGAGCCTTCTCCTTCATTCGCCAATTGTTGGAACCGGGCCGCCGTCTGGGGGCCGCCGTCGGCCCGCCGGGTGACCAAGACAATGGTGTCGTCCCCGGCGATGGTCCCCATGACCCCCGGAAAAAACGACTGATCGATGGCCGAGGCCAGGAAATGAGCCGCCCCCGGCGGCGTCCGCAGCACCACCATGTTGGCGCTGCCCTCGGCGCTGACCAGCAGTTCGGCCGCCAGCCGAGGCAGGCGCGCGGCCAGCATCTCCCGCCCCGCGTCGCCCGGCGCGCCCTGGACCGCCGCCGCGCCCGCCAAGCCCGCCGCGCCTTCGCCGCCCTCGAGCGGCAGGGCGTAGACGCGCGAGCCATCGGCCAGGCGCACCTTGTCCGCCCGCAGTTCCTCCAGGTCGCGGCTGAGCGTCGCCTGGGTCGCGTCCAGCCCGCGCGCGCTCAGCGCCGCCGCCAGTTGGGCCTGCGAACGGATCGCCTCAGACAAGACGATCTGCCTGATCAGAGCGTGGCGGGCGGTCTTGGTGGAGGGGATCAGCCGGGCCGCCGCCGGCTCCGCGACCAGCGCCATCTCAGCCCCGGCCCCGCGCCAGCAGCCAGATCAGCAGCGCCTTCTGGGCGTGGAGCCGGTTCTCGGCCTCGTCCCAGACCCGCGAGCGCGGCCCGTCGATGACCGAGGCCGTCACCTCGTCGCCCCGGTAGGCCGGCAGGCAGTGGAGGAAGACCGCGTCGTCGGCCGCCAAAGCCATCAGCGCGTCATCGACCCGGTAGGGCACGAACGGCGACCGCCGCGCCCCCGCCTCCTCCTCCCAGCCCATCGACACCCAGGTGTCGGTCGCCACCACATCGGCCGCCGATGCCGCCGCCGCCGCGTCCGCCGTCACGGCCACCCGGCCGCCGGTCGCGCTGGCGATCGCCTGGGCCTCGGCCAGGATCTCGGCCTTCGGCCGGTACTGCGCCGGGCTGGCGACGACCACGTCCATCCCGGCCAGGGCGCCGCCGAGGAGGTAGGAGTGGGCCATGTTGTTGGCCCCGTCCCCGAAATAGGCCAGTTTGGCGCCCGCCAGCCGCGCCACCCCGCCCCGATGCTCGGCCACGGTTTGCAGATCGGCCAGGACCTGGCAGGGGTGGTAGTCGTCGGTCAGGGCGTTGATCACCGGCACGCCCGCGTGGGCCGCCATCTCCTCGAGGCGGTCCTGGCCGTAGGTCCGCCAGACGATCGCCGCGAC
>JAIROU010000116.1 GCA_031257375.1 Bifidobacteriaceae bacterium | reverse complement strand
GGCGAAAGTCGTCTTCCCGGCCCCGGCCGGGCCGTCCACCAGGATCAAACGCCGCCCGCCGGGCGCGGCCTCAAGACCCATCCACCCAGCGGCGCAACCCCTGGGCCGCCGCCAAGGCGGCGTTCAACTGCTCCCGCACCGCCTCCGGCGCGGTCCCGCCCACACCGTCGCGGGCGGCCAGCGAGCCCTCGACGGTCAAGACCTCGCGCACGTCCGGCGTCAGGCGCGAATCGATCCCCTCCAACTGGTCGACGTCTAACTCCCACAACTCCTTGCCCTCGGATTCGGCCAGTTTGACGGCCCGCCCGGCCACGCCGTGCGCCTCGCGGAAGGGCGTCCCGCGCTTGACCATCCATTCGGCCAGGTCGGTCGCCAGGGCGTGGCCGCGCGGCGCCAACTCGGCCAGCCGCCCGACGTCGAACTCCAACGTCCCGACCAGCCCCGCCATCGCCGGCAGCAACAGCCCAAGGGTGTCGGCGGCATCGAAAACCGGCTCTTTGTCCTCCTGCAAATCTCGGTTGTAGGCCAGCGGCAGGCCCTTCAGAGTCGCCAGCAGCCCCGCCAAATCCCCGATCAGCCGCCCGGCCTTGCCCCGCGCCAACTCCGCGATGTCCGGGTTCTTCTTCTGCGGCATGATGCTCGAGCCGGTCGAGAACGAGTCGTGCAGCCGCACGTACCCGAACTCGGCCGTCGACCAGATGACGATCTCCTCGGCCAGGCGCGACAGGTTGACGCCGATCAGCGCGGCCACGAAGGCGAACTCGGCCACCACGTCGCGGGCGGCGGTGGCGTCGATCGAGTTCTCGGCCGGCTCGCCCAGCCCCAGGCGCCGGGCCACCAGCGCCGGGTCCAGCCCCAGCGTCGAACCGGCCAGGGCGCCCGCCCCGTACGGCGACCGCGCCGCCCGCCGATCCCACTCCCGCAGCCGCTCGGCGTCCCGCAGCAGCGGCCAGACGTGCGCCAACAAGTGATGGGCCAGCAGCACCGGCTGGGCGTGCTGCATGTGGGTCCGCCCCGGCATGGCCGCGCCCGGATGGGCCGCCGCCTGGGCCACCAGGGCGTCTGCCAAGTCCAGCAAACCCCCGACGATGCCGCGCGCCTGCTCGCGCAGCCACAGCCGTATCAGCGTGGCGATTTGGTCGTTCCGCGAACGCCCGGCCCGCAGTTTGCCACCCAACTCCGGCCCGGCCAATTCGACCAGCCGCCGTTCCAGGGCCGAATGCACGTCCTCGTCAAAGGCCGCCGGGACGAAGGCGCCGGTGCGCACTTCCTCGCCCAGCCGGTCCAGGCTCACTTGCAAGTCGTGATGCTCCGAATCGGTCAGCAGCCCGGCCTGGCGCAGCGCCTCGGCGTGGGCGGCCGACCCGGCCAGGTCCAATTCGGCCAGCCGCCAATCGAACTGGGTCGACTTGGACAAGGCGATCAACTCCGGCGACGGCCCGGCCGTGAAGCGCCCGCCCCACAAACCCCCGCCCAGTGAATCTTGGTTCTTGGTCACACCGGCCAGGGTACCCCGGCCAGCCCCGGCCCCGGACCGGCGCCGGCCCCGGGCCACGGGTCGAACCTGGCTTTGCCGTGTTTGACTTGGGCCGAGGCCTTGGGCAATACTGGCGCGGTGTCCAACGCCCACCCGCATCTGACCGCTGGCGGCCGTCGCCGCGCGCGAATGTGTTGTCAGATGCCCGGCACGCAGGGGCGTTAGCCAGCAGCTTGTCCGCGCTTGTTAGTTAAGCCGGACCGGTCCCCTGCGTGTGAACACCTGGGGCCGCGGCAAAATCTTTCGTCGCCCGTGGAGCGCTTTCCGGTCGCGTTCCCAAGCTAGCTGCACCCATATCCAATCCCACAGCTTCGCGCCCCATCGGCGCACATCAAGACGAAAGCGAGAACACCCCATGAAAACCTTCCAAAAACTCCGCCCGGCGGCCGCTTGGCTCGCCATCGCCGGGCTTGCCCTCGGCCTTGCGGCCTGCGGCGATGAAGGCGGCGGCGGCTCGCCGTCCGGCACCGCCGCCAGCACAGACGCCAGCACCGGCTCCAGCACCGGCTCCAGCACCGCCGGCGACGGTTTCCAAGCGCCGGGCGACGATGAGACCGGCGGGAAGAACAAACCGGTCAAGATCGGCGTGGTCGGCGCCAGCGGCCCGCAATTCGAGGTCCTGAAGACCAACGCCGAGGCCGAGGGCATTTACATTGAGTATGTCGACTTCACCGATTACACCCAGCCCAACCCGGCCACCACCACCGGCGAGCTGGATCTCAACCAGTTCCAGCACATCATCTATTTGGCGGCCTACAACGTCGAGGCGGAGGGCGGCCTGGTGCCGATCGGCTCGACCGCCATCTACCCGCTGGCGCTGTACTCCAAGCAATACACGGATGTGGCGTCGATCCCTGAGGGCGCCGAGATCACCATTCCCAACGACGTCACCAACCAGGCCCGCGCGCTGAACGTGCTGGCCTCGGCGGGCTTGCTGGCGCTGAAGGACGGCACGGCCTCGCTCTACGCCACCCCGGACGACATCGACCAGGCGAACAGCAAGGTCAAGGTGACCCCGGTGGCGGCCGAGCAGACGGGGCGGTCCCTGGACGACCCGAACATCGCCGGCGCGGTCATCAACAACGACTACGTGTCCGACTCGGGCCTCGACCCGCGGTCGGCCATCGCCCAAGACGACCCCGCCTCCGACGCGGCCCTGCCGTTCGTCAACATCTGGGTGACCCGCGAGGCCGACCAGGACAACCCGGTCTACGCCGAAATAGTCCGCCTGGCCGCCCAGGACGACTTCGGCCAGGCCTTGGAGGACAACTCCGGCGGCACCGGCGTGGTGGTCAACATCGAC
>JAIROU010000066.1 GCA_031257375.1 Bifidobacteriaceae bacterium | reverse complement strand
CTTGGAGCGGTGGGCGGCCAGGTATTCCTCGACCTCCTGGACGGGCGCGTACATCCGCGAGACCACGTCGGTGGTCTCCGGGTAGCGCGGGTCCCAGTAGACCCCCTCGTAGTGGACCGGGCGGCAATCGACCGCCCGGAAGTACTCCGAGACCTTGAGGATGTCCCGGCCGCCCAGCGACTCGTTGCCGCAGGACCACATCACCACGCAGGCGTGGTTCTTGTCCCGCTCGAACATGGCGGCGGCGCGGTCGAGCAGGGCCGGCAGCCATTCCGGCCGGTCGCCCGGCACAACCTGGTCCAGGCTCAGCCCGAAGCGCCGGGCGTGGTCCCAGACCCCGTGCGACTCCAGGTTCATCTCATCGATCACGTACAGGCCGTACAGGTCGCAGAGCTCGTAGAAGAAGGTGTTGTTCGGGTAGTGGCTGGTGCGGACCGCGTTCACGCCGTTCGCCTTCATGATGCGGATGTCGGCCTCGGTCTCGGCCCTGGTCATGACTCGGCCGCGGAGTCCGAACTCGTGCCGGTTGACGCCCTTGAAAACCAGTCGCCGGCCGTTTATCTTGAGCAGCCCGTCCTCGATGCCGAAGCGCCGAACGCCGACTTTCAACCCGATGTGCTCGCTCAGGGCGCCCGACTGGTCGAAGACCTCGACCACCAGGTCGTAAAGGTGGGGCCGCTCGGAGCTCCACAGTTGCGGCTCCGGGACGCGGATGGACAACCGCCCGCCGTCCGGCGCCAGTTCGCCCACCCCGGCCAAGGTCGCGCGCACGATGCCGCTCGCCACGACCCGCACGGACACTTCCGCCACGCTCAGGTCGTCCGCCACCGCGGTTTCGACGCGCAGGTCTTCGGCGTGGGCGGCCGGGCGGCGGTACAGCACAACGTCTCTAAACAGCCCGGAAAAGCGGTAAAAGTCCTGGTCCTCGATCCACGACCCGCCGGACCAGCGGAACACCCGGACGGCCAGCTTGTTCTCGCCCTCGACCAGGGCCGGGGTCAAGTCGAACTCCGAGGGCGTGAAAGAGTCGCAGCCGTAGCCTATGTAGACGCCGTTCAGCCAGACCGCCACGGCGCTCTCGGCGCCGTGGAAGGCGACGCTCAACCGCTCGCCGGTTTGGAGCGGCCGGTCCAGCCGGAAGACTTTGACGTAGCTGGCGACCGGGTTGTACCTGGTTGGCACCTGGCCCGGCGCGAGCGTCTCGGAGCCGTCCCACGGGTATTGGACGTTGGTGTATTGCGGCCGGTCGTAGCCCTGGAGTTGAATGTGCGCCGGCACCGGTATGTCGTCCCAGTCGGCGCAGTCGTAATCGGCCGCCTCGAAGCCCTCGACCGCCAGAGAAGGGTTCTTGGCGTAGTGAAACTTCCACAACCCGTTGAGGGACTGCTCGAACTGGCTGACGCCGCTGGCCGCCTCGGCCGCGTCCGCGAACCATCGGTGGTCGGAATGCGGCGGCAGGCGGTTGTCGGCGAAGAACAACGGGTCGGCGATGCGGCTGACGTCAAAGCTCACTTGATCGCTCCTGTGATTCCCTCCGCGAAGCTCCGCTGCAGCACCAGGAATATCACCATGGTCGGCAGCGAGGCCAACAGCACGGCTAGCATCAACGCGCCGTAGTCGGTCACGTATCCGGCGATCAGATTTGATATCAGCATCGGCATTGTCTGCGTCTCGGCTTTCAGGAGAATGACCTTGGGCCACATGAAATTGTTCCACGAGGCCATAAAGGTGATGACGGCGGCCGCCGCGTAGGTCGACCGCATTGTGGGGATGAAAATTCGGATGAATATGCCCAACTCGCTCAGCCCGTCGATCCGGGCGGCCTCGACAATCTCGTGCGGGAAGCTGCGGGCGGATTGGCGGAACAGCAAGATCAGGAAAGGCGTCGAGACGGTCGGCAGAATGACGGCCCACCAGGTGGACAGCAGGCCGACGTTGGCGAACATCTCGAACAGCGGGATCATGGTGGCCGCGAAGGGGATCATCATGGCGAGCAGCAGGACTCCCATGAGGCGGTCCTTGCCCTTCGAGTGGAAGACCTCGAAGCCGTAGCCCGCGATCGAGCAGACCGCCAGCGAGGCGGCGGTGGCCAGCACGGCGATGGCGGCCGAGTTGGCCAACGCCCCGCCGAGGGGCTGGCCGCCGGTCAAGGTCTGGAAGTTGTCCAACAGCGCCCCGCCCGGCGTCAGTTTCGAGCCGAGCACGTCGCGGCTGGTGTTGGTGGCCGACACGATCATGAAGTACAGCGGGAACACCGAGGCCAGGGCCGCCAACGCCAGAAAAGCGTAACCCGGGACTTGGCGCCAGCGGGCCTTCGTCATCGTGCGTCGGGCGGGCGAACCGGGCGGCCGGGCGCGCGGCATCGTGCGTCCCGGGGGCGAACCGGGCGGCGCCGGGGCGAGGCTAGTCACGTTTGTCACCCACTTTCATCTGCACCGCGGCCAGGATCGCCACCATGATCAAGATGACGTAGGAGATGGCGGCGGCGTAGCCGAAGTTCGGCGCGTTCTGGAAGGACAGCCAGTACAGATAGTGGGACATTGTCATCGAAGCGTTCGCCGGCCCGCCCTGCGTCAGGTTCCAGGACTCGTCAAAGAGTTGCAGGGTGCCGTTGGTGGACATGATCACAGTCAGCAGGATCATCGGCTTGAGCTGCGGCATGGTGACATACCAGAAGGTTCTGATCGGCCCGGCCCCGTCGACCCGGGCCGCCTCCAGGGTCGAGTAGTCGACCGACTGCAGCCCGGCCAGGTAGAAGACCATGTTGTAACCGGTCCAGCGCCAGAGCAGGCCCAAGATCAGGACGAAGCGGGCAGTGCCGGGCTGGGACAGCCAGTGGACTGGCGCGTCGATCAGGCCAAGGCCCATCAGCGCGTCGTTGACCAGGCCGTCGTTGGCGAACATGGTCCGGAAGACCATCGAATAGGACACCAGCGAGACCGCGCAGGGCAGGAAGATGGCCGTGCGCCACATGCCCTTCAGGCGCAGTTTGCGGCTGTTCAGCAAATTGGCCAGGACGAGGGCCAGCATCAACATGATCGGCACTTGGATGACCAGGTAGATGAGGGTGTTCTGGATCGTCAAGTGGAACACGTCGTCATCGACCAGGCGCTGGTAATTGAGCCAGAGGGGGTCGGCGAACCTCATCGAGGTGCCGCGCCCCGTCCGCAGCGAGATGATCAAGGCCTGGAACATCGGCCAAAAGCTCATCACGAAGATGAGCAGGGCGGCCGGGATCAAGAATCCCCACCCTGTCAGGTTGCGCCGTTGAGGCACGCTCAGAACTCGGCGCTCGGTGGCGGTGGTCACGGTTCAAACTCCATTCGCAACACCCGGTTGGGGGGCCGGCCCGATGGCGAGCCGACCCCCAGTACCGGGCGAATTGGCGTGGGCGCCGCCGGCGCCTATTGCCCCATCGCGAAGTCGACCGTGTCCTGCGCCTCCTGCAAGGCCGCTTGGGCGTCCTCGCCGGCCAGGATCTTCGTGATGGCCACGCTGACGGCGTCCCTGGCCTCGTAGTAGTAGACGCCGGTGTTGTTGGACGGGACCTTGGCCGTGAACTCGAGGATCTTGGCGTAGATGGCGTCGCCGGCGAAGAACTCCTGCGGCTCCTCGTAGACCGACGAGGCGCCGGCCGGAATCCAGTTGGCGATGGCGCCGGACGACGGCAGGATCGTGTCGTACAGCTCCGTCGACCCGGCGAAGGTCGCCTTCAGGAAGTCCATGGCCAGCTCGACGTCGGCGTTGGAACTGACGGCCCAGCTCGAGCCGCCGTTGGCGGAGTAGTTGGTCGCGTCGGCGACCCCGGCCAGTTTCGGCACGTCGGTGATGTCCCACTTGCCGGATTGGTCGGCCGCCGTGGTGATCGAGCCGATGATCCAGGAGCCGTTGATGGTACCGGCCACCTCGCCGTTGACAAACGTGGCGATGTACTCGTCCCAGCTGTTGACCTCGATCATCACGCCGGCCTCGACTAGCTGGCCGTAGATTTCGATGGCGCCCTCCAGCGCCTCGTTGCCGACGATGGTCGGGGTGCCCTCGGCGTCGAACAGCGACGCCCCGGCGCTCTGCATGATCATCATGATCAGGTCGGATGCGCCGGCCTGGCCGGACAGCAGCGGCTTGCCCGTCTTGGCCAAGACGTCTTTCCCGATGGTCAGATAGTCGTCCCAGGTGATGCCGGCGAAGTCGTCAATCGTGTAGCCGGCCTCCTCGAGCACGTCGATCCTGAGCGCGTCGATGGCCGCGCCGTTGTCGAACGGCAGCCCGTAGTTGACGCCGTCGATCACCGAATAGGCCACGATCCCCTCGGGGTACTGGCTGTAGTCGACGCCCGATTTGGAGAAATCGGTGAACAGCTCCGGGTAGCTGATCACGTTCTTTTGGAAGGCGTTGTTCTGCATCAAGAAGATGTCCGGCAACTCCTCGGTCTGCTTCGACTGGGCCAGGGTGGTCAGCCTGGTTTGGAGGTCATCCCAGGGCACCTCCACGACCTCGAGCTCGAAGTCGGCGTGGTCCTCCTTGTAGATCTTGCCCGCCTCTTCCATGGCGTAGATGTTGAAGGCCGGGTCCCAGCACCAGACCGTCAGCTTGTTGCCGGCCGTGGTCGTGCCATTGTCGCCGGCGCCGCCGTTGTTCCCGGCGTCGTCCTTGTCGCCGCAAGCCGCCATGGCCAGGGCGAGCGGCAGCGCCGCCGCCAACGCGACGAGTCGTTTTGCTGTCTTCATCAGGTCGAACTCCTTAGTGTTTGAGTAGTTGGTGGGCTGGTTCGGTCAGTTGGCCGCCAGGCGGTCGACACTGCCGATCCGGTGCGGCTAGGCACTGCCCGGACGGTCTCGCCATGCCGCTCATCTCCTTTGAATCTGGCCGCCGCGGGCGTTCAAGCGTCAAAATGTTGACGTAAACATACCACCACTTGGCGCCGTTGTCAGTCAACCGCCGGCAGGTCACAATCCTGCAACAATCCGGGCGCGTTGAAACTTGGGGATCTGTGGCGACGTTCGCCAGCCGTCCGGGGGCTCCGGCTTCCCGGCCCGGTTGCCGCTTGCCCGCCGCTCACCCGCGACGCGCCGCTGCCGCTCCCGAGCGGTGTGGGTCCGGCCGACGGTCATGCTTGGGGCGCCCCCGCCGACCAGGCTGGGGCGCGGGAAAGAGCCCGTTGGGCCGCCCGCTCGACGCTTGACCTCAAGCAGCACCGCGGCCCCGGCCAGGGGTTGCGCCTGGTCTGCGCCGACAAGCCGTGGCTGTGTTTTGTCAAGTCGGGTTTTCCAGTTTGAGCGCCAGGAAGTTGCCAGGCTGAGCTGGAAACTTTTGCCAGTTTCGGCGCGAGGCTGTTATTCGGTTGTGAATCGTCCCCCAGGT
>JAIROU010000033.1 GCA_031257375.1 Bifidobacteriaceae bacterium | reverse complement strand
CTGAGCCGGTAGGTGGCCAGGTCCTTGGCGGCGCGCAGGCCGAGTTCAAGCTGGGCCAGGGAGACGCAGGAGACGCGCAGGTCGTCGAATCCGTCCAGCCGGGGCGGCGTTTCGGCGGGGTTGCCGGGCGTGCGGCGACCGGCACGAGACGGGCGATCTCGCGGCGGTAGTGGACTATGGTGACGGTCTGGCCGGCCGGCGAGCCCCGTTTCCGCCGTCAGCATGGGTTGGCCGTTTGTCGTTTCCGGTTGGGGCAGTTGCGGCCGTCCTTGTCCGATGCCGCCGTCGGACCGTCCAGCGTTTGCGCAGGTCACGGCGTTCCGCTTGGGAGCCTGGCGGCCGGTTGGCGGATGGCCTGCGGCCGTAACCGCCCCAACCGGGTGTCCGGCGTCGCGGGTTTTGACGGTTTTGAGGGCGTGAGGGCGCGTCGGCGCGAGGCCAAGCGGGCCGCCCGGGTGGCGGCCCAGGCCCAGGCCCGCGCGGCGGCCCAGGCCCAGGCGGTCGCCAATTACGCCGCGCCCGGCCAGGTCGGCTC
Organism: Bifidobacteriaceae bacterium; assembly: GCA_031257375.1. Lineage (GTDB taxonomy): Bacteria > Actinomycetota > Actinomycetes > Actinomycetales > WQXJ01 > JAIRTF01. The sequence continues at coordinate 2,399 of JAIROU010000033.1, read as the reverse complement.
GCCCGCCGCGCCCGGCCAGGAGGGCGCGGGGATGGCCCTGGCCGGGCTGATCATCGGCCACGCGACCCTGGCCGTCGGGGTGGGCGCGCTGGTCTTCATCCTGGTGCTGGCCGCCGCGCCGACCTGACACCGCCCGCTGCGGGCCGACCCGGGTGAGGCAGCTCCCGGGCGATTTGAACAGTAGAAACCCGGCGATCAGTACAGTAGAAACCCGACTATTTGGACAGTAGAAGACCTGCGATTGGTACAGTAGGCGCATGGCCCAAGTCGCCCGGATACTCGATGACCTGCTGCGGGACGCTCTAGCCAGCCTTCCCGCCATCGCCCTTGACGGACCTAAAGGGGTTGGCAAGACCACCACGGCATCGCGGCTGGCCCGCTCGGTCATCGAACTGGACCTAGAGGCCGAGCTCCAGGCGTTGAGGGAGGACCCGGGGCGCGTGGAGCGGATGCCGGTCCCTTTGCTGATCGATGAGTGGCAGCTCTACCCGCCGGTCTGGGACCGGGTGCGCCGCGCCGTTGACCGGAATCCCGAGCCGGGGCGATTCATCTTGACCGGGTCCGCCACGCCTGCCGAAGCTCCCCGCCACTCGGGCGCGGGCCGCATCGTCCATTTCCGGATGCGTCCGTTCTCGCTGGCGGAACGTTTGGCCGCGCCCGCGCCCGCGCCCGCGCCAGCGGTGAGCCTCGGTGCCTTGCTGCGCGGGGGCCGCCAGCCCGTGTCGGGCGCCAGCGAATTGTCGGCGCCGGATTACGCGGCCGAGATTGTCCAGGGGGGCTTCCCCGCTCTCAGATCGGTCTCGCCTCGTTTCCGCAGCCGCGCTTGGGCTGGCTATTTGGACGAAGTGCTGAACCGTGACCTGCCCGAGCTTGGACGCCCGGTGCGGCGGCGCGACACCATGCGGGCGTGGCTGCGTTCTTACGCGCTGGCGACCGGGACCACTGCCAGTTACACCGAAATTCTCGACAACGCCATGGCGGGAGACGTCGACAAACCATCCAAGGTGACGACTCTGGCTTGGCGAGAGTCTTTGTCCGCGATGTGGCTGATCGATCCCCTGCCGGCTTGGGATGATCCCCGGCGGCGGCTGTCCCGGCTGGGCCAGACCCCCAAGCACCACCTGGCCGACCCGGCCCTGGCCGCGCATTTGCTCGGCCTGGACGCGAACAGCCTGCTGGCCGGGCGCGACGTCCCGGTCCCGCCGCGCCCGGGCACGGTCTTCGGCGCCCTGTTCGAATCGCTGGTCACAGAGTCGGTCCGGGTTTACGCCGACGCGGCCGAAGCTCGGACCAGCCACCTGCGCACCCGCTCCGGCGATCACGAGGTCGACCTCATGGTGACCCGCGGCGACGGCTGCGTCTTGGCAATCGAGGTCAAATCGGCGCCAGAGGTGGGCGCCGATGATGTCAAACACTTGCGCTGGCTGTCCGGGAAGCTCGGCCCGGACCTCATCGACGCCGCGATTGTCAACACCGGCCCCGCCGCCTACCGGCGCTCCGTCGACGGCATCGCCGTCATCCCGGCCGCGCTGCTTGGCCCCTGACCCGCCGAACCCGCGATCTTATCTCCTTGGCGATGGCCCCGCCGAGGCGCGCGGATGGCTGGGCGCGCGGATGGCTGGGGGCGCCGGCAGCGCGGCGGTGAGGTTCGGGGCGCCCGAGCGCCGGGCTTGGCGCCCAGCCCGACCGGCCCAACCTGCCCGGCGCGGTCGGCCGCGACTCGTCACACCCGCCGCGCCCGCCCGTCGGCCAACTGGGCGAGGCACCCCGCCTTCCCGCCGCGCCACTTTGCCCTTCGCCATCCCGCGACCCGGCCCCGACCGTCAAGCGCCACTGTCGCCAGCTCAAACACGCCGAGCAACACCCACACAGCATCCCGAAGAGCCGCCAGAAGACGGCAGCCAAGCGACATGGCCGATGGTGGCCGAACGCGGCGCCACCATGTTCGGTCGTCCATGTCGGCCGTCCGGTTCCACGGATCCGTCGACGATGCGGTGAGACACACCGTCCACGATGTCATGCGACAAGAGTGCGCCACGGCCGTCCGTTTCCGTCCACGATGTCATGCGATAAGACAGGCCGTCCGTTTCCTGTTGGGGCAATTGCGGCCGCCCTTGTCCGATGCCGTCTTCAGGCCGCCGCGCGTTTGCGCAGGTCACAGCTTTTCGCTTGGGAGCCCGGCGACCGGTCGCCGGGTGGCCTGCGACCGCAACTGCCCCAACTGGGTCCGCGGGTCCGCGGGTCCGCGGGTCCGCGGGGCTCGTCTGGCCGTTTCCTGTCTGGCCGTTTCCGGTTGGGGCAGTTACGGCCGTGACCGTCCGATGCCGCCGCCGGACGTCGCGGCGTTTGCGCAGGTCGCAGTGTTTCGCTTGCGAGTCTGGCGGCCGGTCGCCGGGTGG
>JAIROU010000006.1 GCA_031257375.1 Bifidobacteriaceae bacterium | reverse complement strand
TCCTTGCCGATGGCCACGTGGGTGCTGCCGCCAATCTTCTCGCCGCCTTCTTTTTGCGTGTACCAGCCTTCGAAGTCGTAGCCCAGACGGGTCGGTTGCGGCAGTTCGCCGTACTCCGCGTCATAGGTCACGTCGCGGGCGCCGGTGTCGGACTCGCCGCCGTTGGCATCGAAAGTGACGGTCGGAGTCTGGTCCTGCGCCGGCGGCGTTTCGGGGGAGGGCCGGGCGCTAGGTTCCTCACGCGGACTGCGGGTGTTGGATTGGGATTTGGTCTGGGTGGCAGGCCCGTCATCGGGAGCTGTGCGGGCGCCGAGGCCGCAGCCGGACAAGCAGACGCTCAGCGCCAGCGCCAGCGAGAGGGAGGCGTTGAAAGCTTTGACAGACATGTGTGGCGACCTTTCGTCTCGGTGCGGTTTCATCTCAGCATCGATTCGGCGCGCGAAGCTGGTGGCCGGGGCTTTGGATGCTCAGACTCTTCAGTGAGGCTAGACCAGGCGCACATCGCCGACCTGGTAATCGGAGTTCCAGTCGAACTCTGCGATTCCCGCCCGCGCCAGCAGCTCTTTGGCGAACCCCACGATGTAGTCCCGGTTGGGCGACGACACCTGGTAGACGTCGGGGAGGAACTTGGATTTCTCGTAGCCCAGGTTCGGTAAACACACTAGCGTCCGGTTGTGCGCGACTGCGCGGTGTCAGTCTAGCTGGACCCGGCTTGGAGCGGGGTCCTCCACGCCGATGATCCGTCAGTCCGGACCGATGCAGGTGCCGTTGTCCTCTCTTGCCCAGCTGGCCGGTCGTAGGCGCCGGCATCGGCGGGGTGCGGCCGTCGTCGTCGGCAGGGCAGTTGGGGACGACTTGCCGAAGCGGCCCAAGGTCGCCAGGCCAGCCATCAGAGGTCGTGAAGTGGGCCTTCCTACGCGTCTCCCGTTGGGGTCGCGCAAGCGCAACCGTTCAGGCAGCGCCCTGCGATCACCGATCCGAGGACGTCGGCGCGCTCAGGCCCGTTGGCGCGTGCCGGGATCGGGTGCCATCACCACCAGGTCACCTCGGGCGGGTCGGTGCTCGTGTCCTCGAAGCGTAGCCGCACAGACCTCGGCGCCGGGGCGTCAACAAACACCAAATGTCGCTCAGAGATGATGGCGTCTGTTCCGCCGGATGCGCTCTCGACGCGTTCGACAAACACGCTCCACTCGCCGTCGGACTCGTAAATGCCCACCGTCGAGTCCACCACCGCCGAACCCGGCCGGTCGCCGGCGAAGTAGAGCAAGGCGGTCTGGCCCTCCGGGATAGCGGGCGCCTCCACCGCGTCTTCGGCCTCCAAGGGACCGTTGTGCCACACAGCGGTATCGGCCAAAGCCTCGGACAACTGACCATCGTCGACCGCCGCCAGCACCCACTTGTCAGCGGGGCCCGCGACGGTCCATCCGCGCTCGTCGAGGCGCTCCTGCTCTTCGAACTCAAGCGAGACCTGCCCCGCGGGTCTGGGCGTCCCCTGACTCCCAGGTGCCCCCGGGACGCCCTCCCCGCCGGTTTGCCCGCAGGCGACCGCAGACAACGCCAAACCCAGCGCCGCCGCGACGGCCGCAGTCTTCCGTGCCAAGCGGACAATCATCAGGTCCACGCCCTGTCAACCATCGCCAACCCCGTTGTCAGGGTGTGTGGGGGACGGCAGAGACGGTGATGTTGTCCACGAGCACCTCCGAGTCGTAGATCGCGTCGCCCATGTCCTGGACCACGATCCGCAACGCGGGCCACACACCCGCTGGGTGGCCTCCCGCAGGCTGGTCAAGAGAGGATCCGGGCACGGTGATGCTGTCGCACTTCCAACCAGACTGCCCCACCGTGGAGTCGCCCCCGGGGAAGTTGATCCCGGTGACGTCCGTCCAGTTAGTGGCGTCGACCGACTCGTCAATCGCGCCGAATTGGCCGCCCGTCGGCCCGACGACCCTGATGCGCATCGTGTCGTTGTATCCCAAGCCCACCCACTCGGGGTGTTCCTCGGTGACGTAGTTGTAGCACAAGTCGACCCTCAGGTCGTCATCGCTCAACGCGCCAACCGGGAGCGCCAGGTCCAAAGACGCCGTCGCCATCGTCTCGGCTCCGGCGGGGCCGGTCGACAGGCGCAGCATCCTCTGACCCGACCCCGGACGCGGCACAATCGGCCCGAGGCTCTCCACGGTGGAGACCGTCCCTTCCGCGTTCACGGTGGCCATGCCCGCCTCGAAGCTCGCGTTGCTGACCGCCTGGTAGCCGTCCACAACCCAGCCCTGCTGTCCCGGCGCGTGGCCGGAACTGGTGGATTGCAGCCGCGACCGCACATACGCGGCCCCTTGAGACAGGTAGTTCGGATGCGACAGGATCAACGACGCCAAGCCGCTGACGAACGGCGCCGCCATCGACGTGCCGCTTATCTCGTCGGTCCCACCGCCAACCACGGTGGACCGGATGTCGGTCCCAGGAGCCCAGAACTGCACCCAGTCTCCAAAGGTGGACCCAGCGTTCCGCTGCGTCGGAGTCTCCATGTTGCCGACCGACAAGACATCCGTGTTGTACACGCGATCCGGGTGGAGAATACTGGAAAAGTCCTCTGATCGCTCGTAGGCGGCCGGGTAGCGTCGCGTGTCGTTGCCATTGTTGCCGGCGGCTGCGACAGCGACAACGTTGTGCTCGAACGCCTCGTCAAGAGCTGCGGCTACCATCCAATTCCGGCTCGGGATGCTCAGACTCATGTTTATGACCCGCGCGCCGGCAGCGACCGACTCGGTAATGGCGCTCGCTAGTGCCACCTGGCCAAATGTGCATGTATCGCTTGAAAAGGGCTTCTGGACCAGCAATTCGACGTTCCAGTTGACCCCGGTCACTCCGATTCCGTTGTTCGACTCGGCACCGATTATGCCGGCAACGTGCGTGCCGTGGTCTCCGCAGTCCGGCGCCACGTTGTCATCTCCCGAGCCGAAGTCCCAGCCGACGGTGATGTTGTCGTCAAGGTCGGGGTGGGCGACGTCGAAGCCGTCGTCGAGCACCGCCACGACCATGGGAACGCGGCCCGTGTTGAATGCCCAGGCGTCGTCCAAACCGAAGTCGTCGAGGTTCTGCTGGTCTGGGTACCATGGGTCGTTCGGCTCGATGGTGTCCTCGTCCGCAGAACCCACCCCTTCGAGGTCCACCAGCACCACGACCGGGTTCGTGGCCAGCGTTTGGGCCGCAGCCACGAGGTCCTCGAAGGACGATGCGGCGGGCACCAGGATCTGCCAACCGTCCGTAAGGAACGCCCCCACCACGATCCCTCCGACTGACGCGGCGGCGTCCTCGACCAGCGCGAAGTCGGCGCCGGACTCGGCCAGGATGACGATCATGTCAGAGTAATACTCGGTTTCGCTGTCGCTGACCGTCCCGGCGTGAGGTCCGGTGTACGGTCTAGTGGGCACGCCACCGGCGTACACGGCGATCTGCACCTGTCCGGACGCCGCTTTGCCGTCCACTACGCCGGTGACGGTCAGCGTGTGCAGGCCGACTGCGGCCGGTGCCCAGAAGAACTTGGCGGTGTACACGCCGTCCCCTGCAGCCAAGTCGCCTCCCTCCCCGTCATCGGTCAAGGTCGCGCTGCCGGACTCCCACGCGATCACCGGCGCGCTGGTGGCGGTCTCCCCGGGCCTGGCTGACACCGTGAACTCGGTCTCAGCGCCCACGTTCGCGCTCCTGGGGTAGATCGCGGACTCCAACGGCGAATCATCTTCTTGGCGTGATTCGACTGTCACCACAACCTCCGCGCTGGCAGGCGCGGCCACATCAGGCGCGGTCGCCGTGAAATAGGCGGTGAACGAATGTCCGTCCGCCGCCGAGGGGGAGTAATCAAACACGCCCAAGGCCTCGGCCTGCTGGCCGGCCGCGACGCTCGACAACGTGATCTGGCTCGCCGCGCTGCCAGGCAGCTCGGCGGCCACCGTCACCACCCCTGTCGGGGCGGCTGAGCCTGCACTCACCGGCACCCGCAACACCACCAGGCCGCCTGCCGGCTCGATCACCGCGACAGCCAAACGAACCTCGCCGCCGCTGACCAACAGCGCCACGTCTGCGGAATCGAGCGTCGGGAAGTACCGAAACTCGATCGCCAGGGTCTCCCCTGCGGCGACGTCCTGCGCCTGGCCGCCGGTCACATTGACATACCCGGCCAACGAGCCGATCGTGGCGCAGCCTTCAGCGGCGCCCCCGGGGCACCCCGCAGCGCCAGCGGACTCCACCGCGGTCAGACCCGAACTGGCCGGCAGCACCGTGCGCGCCGCCGAGCCGACGGTCTGAGGGACCTCCAACCACGCCGACACCGCCTCGAAACGACCGCCCGCGCCCTCCGCGGGAGCCGTCGCGGTCAAGACGCCCGCGATCGTCGCCGGAGCGCCGGCCGAAGCCAGGCAAGACCCCGCCGGGTCGTTCCGCACCACCACATCGAACAACGCCGTGTCGCCCTCCGTCACAACATCGCTCCGCGCCGCTACTGTCAACGACAACCCCGCCTCGCACCCCGCGACCACATCCAGCCCGTAAGACAACTCCGTCTGGTCCGCGATCAGCGGATCCGTCCCGGCCCGGGCCTCGTCCTCATCTGAGACGCCATCTCCGTCAGCGTCGTCGGCCACGCCACCGTAATCCAGAGGCTTGCCCTTGACCTCGCACAGGTAGAACGCGTTCACGCCCTCCCCGTCCACGCAAGCATCCACGCCCGCGTCCCCGTAATGCGAGTCGCCTCCCGGCCCGCCAAGCAACACGTCGGCACCCGCGTTGCCCTTGACCGAGTCCGCGCCTTCCCCGCCCACCACCAGGTCATCGCCCGCATCGCCCCACGCTGTGTCCGCCTTCAGGCCTCCCACGAGCCTGTCCGGACCGTCCCCGCCGCGCAGCGTGTCCGCGCCGTCCTCGCCGTCCAACATGTCGGCGCCCGCGCCGCCCCAAATCGTGTCCCCGCCGGCACCGCCGAACACCCGGTCGTCGCCGCCCTCGCCGTAGACCGTGTCCCCGCCGTCCCCGCCATACACGATGTCGTCGCCGTCCCCAGCGTGGATCGTGTCCCCGCCAGCATCGCCGTAGATCACATCGTTCCCCGCGCCCGCCAGGATCGTGTCGCCGCCACCACCACCGCAGATCACGTCGTCCCCGTCAGTGCCCCTCAGCACATCCCCCAGGGCCGTCCCCAACACGGTGCAGCCCCTCGCCGGGTCGAACTCCTCCAGCGGCAACGCCACCGCCGGCCCTGCCGACCCCAGCGCCGCGGCCAACGCGCCCGCGGCCGCGCCCGCCACGAGGCCGCGTCGAACCCGCCAAGCACGTGTAGGCACCAACCGTAGGTGCTTGACTCTGATCGGAATGGTTTCCAAGAGCATCGCTACCTCACTATAGGTCATCCAAACCCGGCAGGGAAACCGACCCCGCACCGCGTAGGCCCGACTCTTATCGGCAGAGTACCAGCGGCCCCCCAGCCAGGCCCGGGACCTATGGGCTCCTGGCAAGACCGGGCACCCGCACGGGCTTCCACGGCAGGAAGCGGCGATTTCCGAGGGCGGGCCCTGTCGGAAGGGTTCACCTGTGTTTGTGCGCGTGTGCGCGGGTCCAGTCCTTCTGCGAACCGGGACCCATGTTCCCGGTCGGTCGATGTGGTTGTCACATGCCGAGTGCTGGCGCGTCGTGTCTTGGGCCGGTTTGGTGTGGTTCGCGCGCGAACGAGTGGAGCTTTCGTGCCGGCTGTGCTGCCTGCTGTCGCGCTGTCTCCTGTTCGGAACGCTTGGCCTCAATACGCAGGGCGGCGTCGCTGACGGGCAAGCTGCGCAGTTTGCGGGCCTCGGCTCGGATCAAGGCTGCCCGCGTGCGGGCGTTGCGGGCGCTGTGGCGTGGGTTGACCCGGCGCATGCCAAGTAACTCCCTGCG
>JAIROU010000319.1 GCA_031257375.1 Bifidobacteriaceae bacterium | reverse complement strand
CCTGCGGGTGCTGGGGGAGTTGCTGCACCGCGGCATCGTGCCGGTGGTCAACGAGAACGACGCCGTCGCCACCGACGAGATCCGCTTTGGCGACAACGACCGCCTGGCCGCCCTGGTGGCCCACCTGGTGCGGGCGGACGGCTTGGTCATGCTGACCGACGTGGACGCCCTGTACGACTCCCCGCCCTCGCGGCCCGGCGCCGCGCCGATCCGCGAGGTCTGGGGCTTCGACCAACTCGAGTCGCTGGAGGTGACCGGGCGCGGCTCGATGGTCGGCACCGGCGGGATGCTGACGAAAGTCCAAGCGGCGGCCATGGCGACGTCATCGGGCATACCGGTGTTGCTGGCGGCATCGGGCGACGTCCGGGCGGCCCTCGCCGGCGACCCGGCCACCGGCACGTTCTTCCACGCCACCGGCCGCCGGCTGACCGCCCGGCGGATGTGGCTGGGCTACGCGGCCTGCATGAAAGGCGCCCTGACCGTGGACGACGGCGCGGCCAGAGCCATCACCAAGGCCGCCAAATCGCTGCTGGCGGTCGGGGTGACGGCCGTGGACGGCGACTTCGAGGCCGGCGACCCGGTCGAGATCCGGTCGGCCGAGGGACTGGTGCTGGCCCGCGGCCTGGCCGGCTTCTCGGCCGCCGAGTTGGCCCGCGTCAAGGGCCTCGGCCAGGCCCAGATCGCCGCCGCGCTGGGCCAAGCCAAGGCCCGCCCAGCCGTCCACCGCGACGAGCTGACCACCCAGGCCCGCTCCCGCCGCCCGGCGCCGGGCATAAAATCTGTCAATGACCCAAGTTGACCCGGCCGTTGCCGACGCCGTCGCGGCGGTCGCCCGACGCTCGCGCCTGGCCGCCCGGCGGCTGGCGCTGACGCCGCGGCGCCTGAAAGACCAAGCCCTCCTGGCCATGGCCGACGCCCTGGTCGAGGCGAGCGACGAAGTGCTGGCGGCGAACCGGCTCGACCTGGTCGGCGGGCGGGAGGCCGGCTTGTCGGCGGCTTTGCTGGACCGACTGGCGCTGAGCCCGGAGCGGATCGTCGGCATTGTCGAGGCGCTGCGCGAACTGGTCGGCCTGGCCGACCCGGTGGGCCAGGTGGTGCGCGGCTCGACCCTGCCCAACGGGCTCAGGCTGCGGCAGATCAGGGTGCCGATGGGCGTGGTCGGGATGATTTACGAGGCGCGGCCGAATGTGACCGCGGACGCGGCCGGGCTGGGGCTGAAATCTGGCAACGCGGTGATCCTGCGCGGCGGCGGCGCGGCCTTGCGGACCAACGGCGTGATCGTCGGACTGCTGCGGCGGGCGGTCGGCGGCGCCGGGCTGCCCGAAGACGCCGTCCAAACCATCGACCAGCACGGGCGCGAAGGCGTCCGGGCGTTGATGCGCGCCCGCGGCCTGGTCGACCTGCTGGTGCCGCGCGGCGGCGCCGGGCTGATCCAGACGGTGGTCCGCGAAGCCCAGGTGCCCGTCATCGAGACCGGGGTGGGCAACTGCCACGTCTACGTGGACGGGGCGGCCGACCAGGACAAAGCCCTGGCGATCGTGTTGAACTCGAAAGTCCAGCGGCCCTCGGTCTGCAACGCCGCCGAGACCCTGCTGGTCGATCAGGCGGTCGCGGCCGAGTTCCTGCCGCGCGTCCTGGCCGAGTTGGGCCAGGCCCGGGTGAAGCTCCACCTGGACGGCCGGGCGGCCGCGCTCGCGCCCGCCGGTCTGGCCTGGGACGCCGCCGCCGAGTCCGACTGGTTGACCGAGTACCACGATCTGGAGATGGCCGTGGCCGTGGTGGACGGCCTGGAGGCGGCCATCGCCCACATTCAGCGGTATAGCTCCGGGCACACCGAGGCGATCTGCACCGAGGACCTGCGCCGGGCGCAGGCCTTCGCCGACCAGCTGGACTCGGCGGTGATCATGATCAACGCCTCGACCCGCTTCACCGATGGCGGCCAGTTCGGCCTGGGCGCGGAGATCGGCATCTCGACCCAAAAGCTCCACGCCCGCGGCCCCATGGGCCTGGCCGAATTGACCTCGACCAAGTGGATCTGCCTAGGCGACGGCCAGGTCCGCGAGTAAGCGGCTCACGCCCGGCCGCCCCCCGCTGTCCGCACCACCCCGCCGCCCCCCGCACCGCCCCCCGCATCGCCAAACCCGTCAATTTTCCGAAACGACAGGCGTTCTACCTGCTATTGCGCCAATCGGCGGACGATTGGTGAGACACTAAGGAACAGTGTGACCCCGATCCCGTCGTTACAGGAGGTTCTGTGTCAGGCCGAACGCCGCGCCCGCGTGTCGGCGTCATGGGCGGCACCTTTGACCCGATTCACCACGGGCACCTGGTCGCGGCCAGCGAGGCGGCGGCGGTGTTCGAACTGGACGAGGTAGTTTTCGTGCCCACCGGACAGCCCGTTTTCAAGCGCGACCAACCCGTCACCCCGGCCGAGCACCGCTATCTGATGACCGTCATCGCCACCGCCCCGAACCCGCGCTTCTCCGTCAGCCGGGTGGACATCGACCGCTCCGGGCCGACTTACACCATCGACACGCTGGGCGACCTGAAGGCCCAGCGCCCCGGCGCCGAACTGTTCTTCATCACCGGCGCCGACGCCATGGGCGAGATCCTGGCCTGGAAGGAGGCCGCGCGGCTGTTCGAGTTGGCGCACTTCGTCGGGGTGACCCGGCCCGGCCACACCCTCCACGCCCGCGGCCTGCCCCAGAGCGACGTGTCGCTGTTGGAGGTGCCGGCCTTGGCGATATCCTCGACTGACATCCGCCGCCGCGCCGGCGCCGGCCACCCGATTTGGTATCTGGTGCCAGACGGCGTGGTCCAATACACCGCCAAGCACGGCCTGTACCGGGAGGGCAGCCAGTGACCGATTCGCCCGACCGCACCCCCGCCGCGCCAGCGCCCGGCTCGGCCTCGGCGGCGTGGGCGGCCGAGATGGCCAAGCTCGAGTCGGCGCCCTGGTACGTCATCGGCGCCCAGGAGGCCGCAGATCCGCCCGGTTCCAGCGACCACTTGCACGATGCCGCGCGCCCGCCCGCCAGCCCCCCCCCCGCGTCGGACGAACCTGCCCCAGATCGCCGCACCGCTCCGGGAACTCCGGGCGTGTCCGGCCAGCCAGCCGCCCCCGCCTCTGGCCGCCGTTCCGCTCCGCGAGCCGCCAGAACCTCGCACCAGCTCGCCAGACCGCCTGCCGCCAGCACCCCCGTGCCGGAGGTCGCGTTCTCGCCCGATCGACCTGTCCTAGGGGGCGCCCGCGCCGCCGGTCGCCCAACGCCGGAAGCGGTCGGCCCGGCCCCGATCCGCCGCACCGCCCCCCCCCCCCCCCCCCCCCCCCCCCCCCCCCCCCCCCCCCACCCGCCCAACC
>JAIROU010000284.1 GCA_031257375.1 Bifidobacteriaceae bacterium | reverse complement strand
GGGGAAAAGCGCGGCCGCGCCGTCGGCGGCGCTGGGCGGCGCGGCCGCGCCGAGGTGTTCGTAGGCCTCGATGGTGGCCAAGCGGCCGCGCGGCGTCCGGGCGATCAAGCCCTCGCGGCGCAGGAACGGTTCGACCACTGACTCGATGGTGTCCGGCTCCTCGCCGACCGCCGCCGCCATGGTGGTCAGCCCGACCGGCTGCCCGGCGAAGCGGCGGACCAGGACTTCCAAGATGGCCCGGTCGAGCCGGTCGAGCCCGCGCTGGTCAACCTGGTAGACGGCCAGGGCGGCGAGGGCGGCCGCGAGGTCGGCCACGCCGTTGCCCCGCACCTCGGCCCAGTCCCGCACCCTTCTGAGCAAGCGGTTGGCGATCCGGGGCGTGCCGCGCGAGCGCGAGGCGACCTCGGCGGCCGCCTCGGGCGTCAACTCGAGGGCGAGCAACGCAGCCGAGCGCGTCACGACTTGCTCCAATTCCTCGGCCGAGTAGTAGTCGAGTTGGCCGGTGAAGCCGAACCGGTCCCGCAGCGGCGCCGGCAGCAAGCCCGCCCGGGTGGTCGCGCCGACCACCGTGAACGGCGGCAGGGTCAGCGGGATGGCGTTGGCGCCCGGGCCTTTGCCGACCACTACGTCGACTCGGAAGTCTTCCATCGCCACGTAGAGCATCTCCTCGACCGGGCGGGCCAGGCGGTGGATCTCGTCCACGAACAGGACTTCGCCCTCGCCTAGCGAGGTCAGCACCGCCGCCAGATCGCCCGCGTGCTGGATGGCCGGGCCGGAGGTCACCCGCATGGCCACGCCCAATTCGGCGGCGATGATCATCGACAAAGTGGTCTTGCCGAGCCCCGGCGGCCCCGACAAGAGCACATGGTCGGGCGCCATGCGGCGGGCCAGGGCCGCCTCCAGGACCAGTGAAAGCTGTTCCCTGACCACGCGCTGACCGACGAACTCGCCCAAGTTCTTCGGCCTGAGCGCCGCCTCGATGGCCCGTTCGGTGCCCGAGGCCCCCGGCGACAAGGCCTCCCGAGACAACAGTTGCCCGTCCGCGCCGGGTTGGCCGTCCGCGCCGGGTTGGCCGCCCGCCCCGCCGCCGGGCCGTCCGCCCGCCTCGCCGCTGGCCGCCCCGCCGCTCATCGGCTGGTCCGGAGGGTCTGGAGGGCTTGGCGCAGCAGCGCCGCCGCTTCTGTCGGCGCGTCCGGCAGGCCTTGGACCTCGACCACGGCGGCGGCCGACTGCTGGGCCGAGAAGCCGAGGCGTTCCAGAGCGGCCTGGACCTCGCCGCCCAAGCCGCCGAGCGCCCCACCGCCCGGCACCCCGGCCCCGCCGGACAGGCCGCCCGGCACCCCGGCGCCCGTCCCGGCCGGGGCCAGCTTCCCGGCCAACGAGATGACCAACTTCTGAGCGCCTTTGCGCCCGATCCCCGGCGCCTTGGTCAGCGCCGCGACGTCCTCTCCGGCCACCGCCCGCGTCAACCCCTCGGCTCCGAGAGTCGAGACCAGGCCCAGGGCCAGCCTGGGGCCGACCCCGGAGACTCCCTGGACCACCACGAAGACGTCACGCTCGGCGTCATCGGCGAATCCATACAAGGTCAGCGAGTCCTCGCGCACCACCAGGTGCGTCAGGATCGTGGCCTCCTCGCCGCGCCGCAGGCCCTCGCGGGCGGCCGGGGTCAGCGTCACCGCCAGGCCGACCCCGCCGCATTCGATGACGGCGGCGTTGGCGGTGACCGTCAGGACCGGCCCGCGAACCGAGGCGATCATGCCGCCGCCCAACTCTTGCGCCTCCGCCTGGCCGCGCGCGCGGCCTCCATCCAGGCCTTTTGCGCCGCCGTGGCGGCCTGGCCGGTGGGGCTGAGCGTGTTCGGGCGCCAGATGTGGCAGATGGCCAGGGCCAGGGCGTCGGCGGCGTCCGCCGGACGGGGCGGGTCGTCCAGATCCAGCAGCCGCCGGACCATGCGGGCGACTTGCTCTTTCGGGGCGTCGCCGTTGCCGGTGACGGCGGCCTTGACCTCGGTCGGGGTGTGCAGAGCGACCTCGACGCCCCGGCGCGCGGCCTCGACCATGGCCACCCCGCTGGCCTGCATCGTCCCTGAGACGGTGTAAACGTTGCGCTGCGCGAAGACCCGTTCTATGGCGACGGCATCGGGCGAAAACCGGTCGATCCACTGGCCCACCGCCTCCGCGATGGCCAACAGGCGGCGGTCGACCGTGTCATCGGCCGGGCTGGCGGCGACCCCGAAGTCGACCATCTTGACCCGGCGGCCGGGCAGCGAGTCGACCACGCCCAAGCCGCACCGGGTCAAACCGGGGTCGACGCCGAGCACGCGCATCCGGCTACTCGCCCATCGCCTGGGCCATGACCTCGTCGCTGGCGTCGAAGTTGGTGTAGACGTTCTGGACGTCGTCGGAATCCTCGAGGGCGTCGACCACCCGCATGATCTTCTTGACCCCCTCGGCGTCCAGCGCCACCTCGACCGACGGCACGAACTGGACCTCCGCCGAGTCGTAGTCGATCCCGGCGGCCTGCAGCGCCTGGCGGGCGGCCACCAGGTTCTCCGGCGCGGTGATGATCTCGAAGCCGCCCTCCTGGACGGCGACCTCCTCCGGGTCCGCGTCGAGCACGGCGTCCAAGATGGCGTCCTCGTCCACGCCGGCCCCGGCCGCCACCTCGATGACGCCTTTGCGCGAGAACATGTAGGAGACCGAGCCCGGGTCGGCCAGCGACCCGCCGTTGCGGCTGAGGGCCAGCCTGATGTCCGATGACGCCCGGTTGCGGTTGTCTGTCAAGGCCTCCACCAGCACGGCCACCCCGCCCGGGCCGTAGCCCTCGTAGATGATCGACTGGTAGTCGGCCCCGCCGCCCTCGGCCCCGGAGCCGCGCTTGACCGCTCGGTCGATGTTGTCATTCGGCACGGACGACTTCTTGGCCTTTAGGATGGCGTCGAACAGGGTCGGGTTGGCGGCCGGGTCGCCCCCGCCGGTGCGGGCCGCCACCTCGATGTTCTTGATCAGCTTGGCGAACAGCTTGCCGCGCTTGGCGTCGATGGCCGCCTTCTTGTGCTTGGTGGTGGCCCATTTGGAGTGACCCGACATCAGTTGCTACTTTCCCCTCTGGCATACTTCGGCATACTTCAAGAAACCGCCGCCAGTCTACCGGCGCGGACCGACACCGCTAAGTTGCCGCTCCGACGGGTGGGCGGCCACGACCCGGCCCCTGCCGCGACCGCCGCCCGCCCCGGCAGTGTCGGCGACCATGAACACGGCCGAGAAATGACGCTCCGAATGGTTCTGGCCGCGCCGGTGGAGCCAGCCGGTCCAGGACGTCACGCCGCAGTCGAATCCGCCGATCGTGTGTCCGGGACCGAGCGGTTCGGCTCGCCGCGAGCCGTCTTCGGGCGGCGGCGGCGTAGCCGACGGCCACCTTTTGCCCACCAGTCAGGCGCAACGCGATGCGGTCAGCCTTCCGCGATGTCCATGCCACCCCAGGATTGCACACCCAATGTGCGCATCTGGCGAGGCGGCGGGCGGGGGCGCTGGGCACCCTCGGAACCCCGCCGCCATATGCACTCCGTTCGCCGGCCGCACGAAGGGGGCGCGCGATGAGTTCGACCATCGTGATCCGAAATCTGGACGACAACGTGAAGCGATGGCCGCGAATCCGCGCCGCAGCCAACGGATGTTCGATGGCGGCCAGGCGCGCGCCATCGTCGCAGCGGCCGTGGCCGGTGGAACCGGCGAGCCGAAGCGCTCGCTCGGCGAGGTCTTCGCGGTGTCTCCGGACGCCGCCAACGTCGACCTGCCCTGGCCTCCCCGCCGGAAATGACGCTCACATCGCGGCCGCCGCCTCGGCGCACGGCCTCATCCCAAAGACGCGGCCACGGTGGCCAGACCCATCAGGTTGTAGATCACATGAATCGCCACCGGAACGGTTATGTTGCGGGTCCGCCAGTAGGCGGTGGCCAGCACCAAACCGACGGCCAGATGCGGCAGCACGGAGCTCAAATCTTTGAGACCGAGCCCACCCAGGTGGATGGCCGCGAAGACCAGCGATGACCCGATGACGCAGATCGGCATCGGCAGGCGCGAGGACAAACGGCCGATCATGGCCAAGCGGTAAACGATCTCCTCGACCGCCGGCCCGCTGATGGCGGCTGCGATCACGGCGAAGACCATTCCGCGCTCCTGGACCAAAGTGAAGATCCGGCCGGCGTTCGGGGGATCGTCGGCGCCCAGCGCGTAGGGGACCAGGGACGCGGCCGTGCTCAGGACCGCGGCGCCGAGCAGTCCGCCGGCGGTCCAGGCGAAGCTCGCCGCCGGACGCCTCGCCCAAAGCGACAGCCCTTCGCGGAAGTCGCGCCGAAAGAGGCCGAACCCGGCCAGCGCCAGGCCCAGGTAAACCCATCCCGTCGTTGACAGGTCGGGATAGAGCCGCCCGCCCAGCAAGATGCCGCCGACGTAGGCGGCGAGGTAACCCCAGGTCACCGTCACGGCCGGCCGACCGCTCGCCCAACCGGCCGCCATGTCGCTCATCCCAGCGCCACGCGCAACTGGACCAGGCACGCCAGCAGCGCCAATAGCCCGGCCAACGCGACCACCGCGACGATCAATTTGCGATACGACCGCTGCCGCCCGGCGATGGCCGCCACCAACTCAGCGTCCGGCCTCAAAACCGCGTCCAGCGAAGCGCCGTACAGATCGCACAGTTTGACGATCATTTCCAAGTCTGGGCTGTTCACCCCGTTCTCCCACTTGGACAGAGTCTGCCGCTTGACGAACAGCCGCCCGGCCACCTCGGCCTGTGTCAGGCCAGCGGCCTGCCGCAACTCCCGGAGTTTTTGCGGCAGCTTCATCGGGCTCTCCATAGAACCGACGCTACCCCCCGCCCGGCCTGATCCGGCCCCAATCCACCCCCAGCCCGGCGCACCGATCCGGTGCCCGCCCCCTCCCAGCCACCAACGGCCCCCCAGACCGACCCTCAACCGGCAAGCGGACACCCGCCCCGCCCGTCAACCCACGGTCAACCCACGGTCAACCGGCCGTCAACCCGCGACCAACCCGTCCGGCGGGGCGTCGTCGATGTCGCAGGATTCCGGCATGGGCGTGCGCCCGGCCAGGTGCAGAATGCGGACCAGGCGGCGCGAGCGCAGGCGGACCGTCATGGTGACGGCCTCGTTGAGGAAGCGCCGGGCCAGGATCGCCCGGTACCAGGCCGAGGCCAGTTCCCGCAGCAGCGGCTCGCGGTCGGCCACCCGCAGGTCGGCCTCGATCTGGGCGCGGTCGCCGGTGGCGGCGCGCAGGGCGGCCGATAGCTCCGAGTGCTCCGGACCCCATGGCGGCGCCTCCAAGGAGGCGCGGGCGGCCTCGGCCACCACCATCGAGGAGACCGGGTCCCACAGGCCCTCGTGGGCCAGCCCCAAGGCCACCGAGGCCCGGCGCGTCAGCTGCAAATGGAGCGAGTTCCAGGCGTTGTCGACGCGCCGGTGCATCCGGTCCAACCGGCTGGCGGCGTACCAGACGCTCGCCACCGCCATGATCGCCAAGACCAAGGCGATCAGCACCGACCCGGTCCACCCCACAGTCAGTCACCGCCCGCTGACGGTCTCGTAGACGGCCAGGATCCGCTCGGTCACGGTCGACCAGTCGTAGCGCCTGACCGCCAAGCTGGCCGCCTCGACCTGACGGCCGGTGGCGGCGGACTCGCCCATGGTCGCCACGATGGCGGCGGCCAGATCCTCGGCGTCCCCGACCCGGAACAGCCGGCCCAGGCGCCCGTCGTCCAGCACCCGCCGGAAGGCCGCCATGTCCGATGCCGCCACCGGCGCCCCGGCGGCCATGGCCTCGACCAGCACAATCCCGAACGATTCGCCGCCCAACTGCGGCGCGATGTAGACCGAGCAGCCCTTGAACAAACCGGCCTTCTCGGCGTCGGAGATGGGACCGGCCAGTTCGACGGCCGCGCGGTGGGGGCCCAGTTGGCCGAGTTCGTCGGCGGCGTCACCGGCCCCGGCGACGACCAGGCGGACGCCCGGATAAGCCGCCCGCACCCGCGGCAACGCCGCCAGCGCCACTTTCAGGCCTTTGCGCGGCTCGTCCAGGCGCCCGAGGAAGGCCACCACCGGGCGTTCGGCCGTCGCCCGCCAGCGCGGGTCGGCCGCCGCCTGGGCGAAGACGTCGACGTGGACCCCGTTGGGGATGATGACCGAGTCGACCCCGAGGTGGTCCATGACCGTGCGGCGCGCGTCCTCGCTCACCGAGATCGCCCCGACGATCTTCTCCATCGCGCCTCTGATCAGCGGGGAGGCCACGCGCATGGCGCGCGACTTGGTCTGGGCGGAGTGGAAGGTGGCGACCAGGGGGCCAGAGGCTGTGAGCATGGCCAGCATCGACAGCGACGGCGCCACCGGCTCGTGGACGTGCAGCAGGTCGAAGGCCCCCTCGGCCAGCCAGCGCCGGGTCCGCCGGGCGGCCAGCGGCCCGAAGCTGAGCCGCGCCACCGAGCCGTTGTAGTGGATCGGCACCGACCCCCCGGCCGCCACCACGTGCGCGGGCAGCCGCGCCAAGTCCTCGGCCGGGGCCAGCACCGAGACCTCGTGGCCCCGGTCGATCAACTCCCCGGCCAGGTCGCGAATGTGGAATTGGACGCCGCCCGGCACGTCGAACGAGTAAGGGCAGACCAGGCCGATTCGCATCACACACCACCGCCGATGCCGCCGACGCCGCCACCAGCACCGTTGCCGCCACCCCCGCCGATGCCGCCTGGCGAGCCCCGTCGGCCGTCGCCCGCCGCGACCGCCTCGCCCGCGCCGCCCGCCTCACCCGCCGCGGCGTCGCCTGGGACTTGGGCCAGGCGGGCCGGGTCGAGGTCGGCGGTGAAGACCTTCTGGAGCATGTGCCAGTCGGCCGGGTGGCGCCGGATGGCGCCCTCCAGGAAGGTCGCCCAGGCCTGGGTCATCAGCTCGATCTGACGGGCCTTCGGCTGGTCCGGCGGCGGGGCGATGGGCGGGGAGAACTCAAGGTCGTAGCCCCGGCCCAGGCCCCGAACGCGAGGCCAGCCCCGGTCCCGACCCCCGTCCCGGCGGTACATCGCGACCGCGTGCAGGGGAACGCCGAGGGCCAGGGCGGCGGCGGCCGGACCCGGCGCCATCAGCGCCGGCTCCCCGAAGAACTGGACTTCGACGCCGCCGCGGCCCAGGTCGCGGTCGGCCAGCAGGGCCACCAGCCAGGGCCGGCCGGCCTGGTCGGCGCGCCGGGCGGCGCGCAGGACCTGGCCGAAGACCGGCCGGCCGGGTTCGAGCGCGATGATCTCCAGACCGATCCGCCGCCGCATGGCCAAGAAGTCCTGGAAGACCTCCTCCGGGCGCAGGTGCTCGGCCACGGTGATGACCGGGGCCAGGTTGCCGGTCGCCCAGGCCCCGGCCAGATCCCAGTTGCCCATGTGGCCGAGCGCCAGGACGGCCCTCGGCCGGGCGCCCAACTCCGCCCTTACACGGCCGTCGTCGACCAGGCCGGCCATGGCGGCGACCCGCTCCGGCGGCCAGGCAGCCAGCTGGAAGGCCTCGCCAAAATACCGCAGATAGCGGCGCATGGCCTGGCGGACCAGCCGCCTCAACCCGGCCCGGCCCAGTTCGGGCCGCACCCGCCGCAGGTTGGCCTCCAGTTGGCGGACCCCTTTGCCCCGCCGCCAGGCGGCCAGGTCGGCCGCCGCCGCGAAGACGCCCCGTACCAGGCCGGCCGGCAGCCTGGGCGCCCACTTCCAGGCCAGAGCGCTCAGGTTCACGGCTGGTCCGCCCGGGCTTGGCTGTGGACCGCCGCCATCCGCTGCCCCACCGTCACCAAGCTCGCCAGGGCGGTCACCGCCAGCGCGATGACCAGCACCAGCGGGCTCAGGCCGAACCCGGTCAGGCCCGCCGCCACCAGCGTCACGATCAGCCGGTCGGTCCGCTCGGCAATCCCGACGCTGGCCTGGTAGCCCACAGCCTCGGCCCGCGCCCGGGCGTAGGGGACCATGCTCCCGGCCGCCAAGGCCGCCAGCCCGGCCACCACGCCCCAGAAGTCTTCCTGGCGGGCCAAGTAGATGGTCAGCCCGGCGAAGATGGCGGCGTCGGCCAGCCGATCCAGGGTCGAGTCGAGGAAGGCCCCCCATTTCGAGGCCGTGCCAGACAGCCGGGCCATGGTGCCGTCCAGGGCGTCGGCGCTGGCCAGGACCGCCAAGACGGCCGCGCCCTGCCAGAGGTAGCCGAGCGGGAACAGGCTCAGCGCCGCGGCGCACTGGACCGCCACCCCGACCACGGTCACGGTGTTGGCCCGGACATGGTGTTTGACCAGCCAGGCGGCCGGCCGGCCGAAGATCCGCTGCTCCAAAGCTCGGGAGTTAGCCCCCAGCATCGTCGCTCCAGGCGGCGGCGATGGCGGCGCGCGTGACCGCCAGCAGTTCGGGCATGGCCCGGGAGCGGGCCACGACCGGGAAGAAGTTGGAGTCCCCGGTCCAGCGCGGCACGACGTGCTGGTGCAGGTGGGCCGAGATGCCGGCGCCGGCCACTGCCCCCAAGTTCATGCCCAGGTTGAAGCCCTGCGGGGTCTTGGCCCGCCTGATCGCCCGGACGGCCCGGCGGGTGAAGTCCATCAGCTCGCCCGCCTCGTCCTGGTCCAGGTCGGTCAGGCCCGGCACATGCCGGTAGGGGCAGATCAGCAGGTGGCCGGGGTTGTACGGGAACAGGTTCAACAGGGCGTAGACGGTCCGGCCGCGGGCCACGATCAGGCTGTCCTCGTCGTCCCGGCCGGGCGCCCGGCAGAACGGGCAGACTTCAGCCCTGCCATCGGCCGGTCGCGCCTCGCCGCCCACGTAGACCGCCCGGTGCGGCGTCCACAAACGCTCGAACCCGTCCGGCTCGCCCGCCAGCCCGCCATAACTGGCCAGCCCGCCGTCACCAACCGGCCCGCCGTCCGCGGCCAGCCCGCCGTCCCCGATCGCCCCGACGTGCGCGGCCAGCCCGCCGTCCCCGACCCAGCCCGAGGCCCGGCCAGCGACGCCGCCCCCGGCCCCGCCCGCCGTCCCCGCGCCGCCCGTCTCAGCCATTCTCCCGCCGTTCGATGACGCCCAAAATCCGGGCGACGGCATCGTCCACCGGAATCCCGTTGTCCTGCGAACCGTCGCGCAGGCGGAAAGACACGGCCCCGGCGGCGGCATCCTCGGCCCCGGCGATCAGGACGAACGGAACCTTCTCCACGGCAGCGCCCCTGATCTTCTTGCCGAAGCGGTCGTCGGACCGGTCGACCTCGGCCCTGACGCCGTGGCGGCGCAACCGGGAAACCACTTGCCCCAAATAGGCGTCGAAATCGGCCGACACCGGGATGGCGCGGACCTGGACCGGGGCCAGCCAGGCCGGGAAGGCGCCGGCGTAATGCTCGGTCAAGATGGCGAAGAAGCGCTCGATCGAGCCGAACAGGGCGCGGTGGATCATGACCGGGACCTGGCGCGAGCCGTCCGGCGCGGTGTACTCCAAGCCGAAGCGCCCGGGCATGTTGAAGTCGAGTTGGATGGTCGACATCTGCCAGGTGCGGCCGATCGCGTCGCGCGCCTGGACGGAGATCTTCGGCCCGTAGAAGGCGGCCCCGCCCGGATCGGGCCTGAGCTCCAGGCCGGAGGCCAGGCCGACTTCCTCCAGGGTGCGGGTGGCCTCGCGCCAAACCTCGTCCGAGCCGACGTGCTTGACCGGATCCTTGGTCGAAAGCTCCAGGTAGAAGTCGTCCAGGCCGTAGTCGCCCAGCAGGTCGATGACGAAGCCGAGCAGCGACGCCAATTCGTCGCGCATCTGCTCCTTCGAGCAGTAGATGTGGGCGTCGTCCTGGGTGAAGCCGCGGGCGCGCGTCAAACCGTGCACCACGCCGGACTTCTCGTAGCGGTAGACGGTGCCGAACTCGAACAGCCGCAGCGGCAACTCGCGGTAGGACCGGCCGCGGGCGGCGAAGATAAGGTTGTGCATCGGGCAGTTCATCGGTTTGAGGTAATAGTCCTGGCCCTGGCGTTTGACGTGGCCGTCGGCGGCGCGCTCCTCGTCCAGGCGCATCGGCGGGTACATCCCCTCGGCGTACCAGTCCAGGTGCCCGGAGACCTCGTAGAGCTTGGACTTGGTGATGTGCGGGGTGTAGACGAAGTCGTATTCGGCCTCGATGTGGCGCCGCCGGGCGTATTCCTCCATCTCCTGGCGGACCACCGCGCCCTTGGGGTGGAAGACGGCCAGGCCGGAGCCGATCTCCTCGGGGAACGAGAACAGGTCCATCTCGGCGCCGAGTTTGCGGTGGTCGCGCCGCTCGGCCTCGGCCAGCCGCTCGGTGTAGGCCCTCAACTCGTCGGCCGTCGGCCAGGCGGTGCCGTAGACGCGCTGGAGCTGCGGGTTGCGCTGGTCGCCCCGCCAGTAGGCGGCGGCCGACCGCATCAGCTTGAAACTGCCCTTCTTGATCAGTTTGGTGGTCGGGATGTGCGGCCCCCGGCAGAGGTCCTTCCAGACCGTCTGGCCGTCCCGGCGCAGGTTGTCGTAAATCGTCAACTCCCCGGCGCCGACCTCGACGCTGGCCCCTTCCGCGGCGCCCTCGGCGGCGGCATCGGACTTCGACTTCAGGCCGATCAACTCGAGCTTGTACGGCTCGCCGGCCAACTCCTGCCGGGCCTCGTCATCGCTGACGGCCCGGCGGCGGAAGGTCTGCCCCTGGGCGGCCAGGCGCGTCATCACCTTCTCCAGTTGGCGCAGCCGCTCCGGCGTGAACGGCTCGGCCACCTCGAAGTCGTAGTAAAAGCCGTCTTCAATCGGGGGTCCGATGCCGAGCCTCGCCGCCGGGTCGACCTCCTGGACCGCTTGGGCCAGCAGGTGCGCCACCGAATGCCTGAGCACCATCAACCCTTCCGGGTCTGCCAGGGTGACCGCCTCGACGCTGGCGCCCTCGGGAATCGCCCGGTCCAGGTCCCTCAGTTGGCCGTCGACCCGCACCACCACCACGTCGTCACGGCCCGCGAACAGCTCCGCGCCCGTCCGCCGACCCTCGCCCATGGACACTCGGCCCCCTCTTTCCCGCTGCTTGATCTGCCGCCAAGAGCCTACCGCGCCCCCCGCCCGCCCGGGCGGTCCCGTGCCCGCCGGTCTCCATCTGTGTCGCAGCCGCCGCCCCGCCAGCCGGGTCCGTCCGCCCAGTTCCCGCCCGTTGGTCCGCTGCCGCCGCGCCGGCCAGCAGCGGGGTCAACCCCACCGTCCTCGAACTGGACCACCAGCCTGAGCGCCGTCTGAGGCGAGGCGGCGTCAGCGTAGTAGACCACGGCGTCAGCCAAACGGTCCCGGACCGTCGCGGCGATCCTCACCCGGCAGGTCACTTGACCAGCGAACGCAGATGCGCGGTGACCTCGCCCAGCGTCAACGGCTCGGCCTCCACTTCGGCCTCGGCTCGCGCCAGCAGCGCCCGCAGCTCTGCCTGCCGTGTAATAAGGCAGCACCGAGGCGGGCACCGACGGATACATGAACTCCCCGGATCGGACTGGTTCACTCGGCACGGCATCAGCCCACTTCGTGAGCTCTCGCCGCGCCGGCGCCCAGCCGCACGGTTCGGTCCAGCCCAATGCCGCCCAGGAACCGCTCGTCATGGCTGACCACGATGAACGCGCCCGGATAGGCCACCAGCGCGGCCACCAGCAGCGCCCTGGCGTCCAGGTCGAGCGAGTTGGTCGGCTCGTCCAGCACCAGCAGTTGGGGCCTCGGCCGCGTCAGCAGCAGGGCCGCCAGCGTCGCCCGCCACCGCTCGCCCCCCGACAGGCGCCCGACCGGCCGCGACGCCTTGTCGCCGCGCAGCCCCAGCCGCGCCAGCCCGGCCCGGACCAGTCGGACCTCCCCGCCCGCCCGGTCCCCGCCCGCGCCGTCCAAACCTGTCCCGCCGCCCACGCCCGCCTCAGCGCCCGCATCGCGGCCCGGTCTCCCGCCCGCGCCCCGGCCCGCGCCGGGCTCCGTGCCAGCGCCGACAACCCCGCCCGCATCCGCGTCCGCCAGCCCGACCCCCGGCTCGATGATGTTGTCCAGCGCCGACCGGTCCGGATCCAGCAGGTCCAGGCCTTGCGGCAGCATCCGGGCGGGCACCAGCAGACGCACCGACCCGGCGGCCGGCTCGTCCAGGCCCATGGCGCAGCGCAGCAAACTGGTCTTGCCGACGCCGTTCGGCCCGGTCAGCGCCACCCGCTCAGGTCCGCGCAAGTCCAACGTGACCTCGAGCCCGGTGTGCCGGGGCCGCACCCGGTCGAGCTCGAGCACCCGGCGCCCGGACGGCACCCGCGCGCCTGGCAG
>JAIROU010000240.1 GCA_031257375.1 Bifidobacteriaceae bacterium | reverse complement strand
AACTGGCCCTGCGCGGCATCGACCCAGCCCCCGCCTGAATAAACCCGGGGACGGTCCTTTTGTCTCAAACTTGGGGACAGACCTTGGAACCTGGGAACGCCGCGCCAGAACCACGAGTTCGCGGTCCGCAGCCGCTCGGACGCCCGCAGACGGCGGAGCCGGGAGGGGTCAGTGGGGGCGGGTCATCGGCATGACGGCCAGGGCCTGGTCGAGTTGGGCCTCAGTGATCCGGCCGTCGTGGACCAGGCCCAGGTCGATGGCGGCCTGGCGGACGGTGGTCTGATGGGCGACCGAGTATTTGGCCACTTTGGCGGCGGCCTCGTAGCCGATCAGCCGGTTGAGCGGCGTCACTATCGAGGGGGAGGATTCGGCCAACTCCAGGCAGCGGTCCCGGTCGGCGGTGATGCCGGCGACCACTTTGGCAGCCAGCAGGCGGGTGACGGCCGTCAGCAGGCGGATCGACTCGAGCAAGGCCGAGCCGATCAGCGGGACTTGCACGTTCAACTCGAAGAAGCCCGAGGCGCCGCCCCAGGTGATGGCGGCGTCGTTGCCGATCACCCGCGAGCAGACTTGGAGCGCGGCCTCCGGGATGACCGGGTTGACCTTGCCCGGCATGATCGATGAGCCGGGCTGGAGGTCTGGCAGGCGGATCTCGCCCAGGCCGGCCCTCGGGCCGGAGCCCATCCAGCGCAGGTCGTTGCAGATTTTGATGAGCGACACGGCCGCGGTCTTGAGCTGGCCGGACAGTTCGACCAGCGCGTCGCGGGCCGATTGCGCCTCGAAGTGGTTGCGCGCCTCGGTGATGGGCAGGCCGGAGTCCTCGGCCAGCAGTTCGATCACCCGCTCGGGGAAGCCCAGCGGGGTGTTGATGCCGGTGCCCACGGCGGTGCCGCCGAGCGGGACCTCGGCCACCCGGCCGAGCGCTGATTCGACCCGTTCGGCGGCGTGGCGGACGGCCGCCTCGTAGCCGGAGAACTCCTGCCCCAAGGTCACCGGCGTGGCGTCCATCAGATGCGTCCGGCCGGCTTTGACGACATCGGAAAACTCGCGCGCCTTCTCCGCCAGGGCCTCGGCCAGCTGGTCGAGGGCCGGGATCAGGTCCCGCCAGGCCGCCTCGGCGGCGGCCAGATGGACCGAGGTCGGGAAGACGTCGTTGGACGATTGCGAGGCGTTGACGTGGTCGTTCGGATGCACCGTCGGCCGCGCGGGGTTGCTCGCGGGGTCGCCGGTGGGGCTGGCGCTGGCCAGGCGGTCGGTGGCCAGGCGGTCGGTGGCCAGGCGGTCGCTGGCCAGGCGGTCGCTGGCCAGGCGGGCCAAGACTTCGTTCATGTTCATGTTCGATGACGTGCCGGAGCCGGTTTGGTAGACGTCGACCGGGAACTGGTCGTCATGGCGGCCGGCGATGACCTGTTCGGCGGCCCACTTGATCGCCTCGGCCGTCTCGGCGTCGATCACGCCGAGTTCGGCGTTGGCCTGGGCGGCCGCCTTCTTGATGCGGGCCAGCGCCCGGATCTGGGCCGCTTCGAGCCCCCGGCCCGAGATCGGGAAGTTCTCGACCGCGCGGGCTGTCTGGGCGCCGTAGAGGGCCGATGCCGGAACCAGCACTTCGCCCATGGTGTCGTGTTCGACTCTGTAGTTGGCGCTGTTCGCTCTGTCCTTGCTGTCTGCTGTGTCCGCGGGCTCCGCCGCCTGGTCGGTCATCCCTCTACGGTCACACGAACCGCCCGTCCGGCGCCAGCTTTCTGGCCGGAGTGTCGGGCGGTAGGGTTGGGGCCATGTCGTACCAGCCCCAGTATGGGATGCCCGATCCGTTCAATCAGCAACCATCCCGCTTTGTGCCTTGGTACAAACAAGCCGGAGCCTGGGTCACGATCGGCGCTTTGACCGTGGTCTTCGGGTTGGCGTTGACGTTCACCCTGGTCGCGGCGCAAGGGCGGCAAACGCTGGCCGGGCTAGGCGGTGAATCCAGCCCGCCGGCGGTTGCCAGCCCGTCGCCGGATTCCAGCCCATCGGCGGGGGAGGCCGACGATGCCGACCCCGACGTTGGATCCGATGCCGACTACCCGCCGGTGGCGGCGGCCGAATGCCCGTCCGCTGCGCAGACGCCGACCGCTGAAGCCGGGCAGCCGGCGGGAGCGACCGACTTGGGAGGGATCGAGCTGGGCTGCGACGGCGTGCCGGGCGGGCCGGTGGCGTCGAGCACCAAAGTGACGGTCGAGGTCATGTCCGATTACATATGCCCGTATTGCCAGAAGTTCGAGCAAGAGATCGGGCCGCAACTGGACCAAGCCGTCCGCGACGGCCAAATCAAGCTGACCGTCTACCCGCTCGGCTACCTGGACGTCTATTCGACCACTGACTATTCTTCCCGGGCCGCACGGGCGGCCGTGGCCGTGGCCGGGCTGGACCCCGACCGCTTCGAGGCCTTCGACCAGCTTCTCTGGGACAACCAGCCGGCCGAGGGCGGCGCCGGTCTGAGCGATGACGAAATAGCCGAACTGGCCCGGCAGGCCGGAGTCAGCCAGGCCGCCATCGACCAGTTCGCCAGCGGCGCCTACGACGCCTGGGTGAGCCAGTCGACCGACAACGTGACCTCGTCGGAGGGATTCCAGGGCACCCCGTGGGTGTTGCTGGGCGACGGCGAAAGCTTCTACCAGTGGAACTGGTCGGACGGCGACCTCCAGACCGCCATCGCCAAAGTCGCGGCCGGCCAGCAGCCGTAGCGGCGCCAGTCATGTCTGGCAATCGGCGGCGGGGCCTGAATGCCCCGGCCTTGCTGCCCTTCGAGGTTAGCAACGTGCTCCGGCGCAAGTGGGCGCAAGGTGGGCTGGCCTTGGCGGCGGCGGAGTCGGCGCTCGCGTCATTCGCCGAGATTCCGATCGCGCTTTGGCCGTGGGAGGCCCTCGCCCCGACGATTTGGAACCTTCGGGGCGGCTGCACGGCTTACGATTCCGCCTACGTCGCTCTGGCCCAATTGATCGGCGCCGCCTTGGTCACCTGCGACAAAGGCATGGTCAAGGCCGCGCAGGGGCGCTGCCCGGCGCGGTTCTTGGATCAGCGGCGATGATGGCCAGAAGCTCGGCGCCGTACTGGTCGGTCTTGACCGGGCCGATCCCGGGGACCGCGGCCAGGGCGCTGACGTCACGGGGGCGGCGGGCGGCCAACGCCCTCAAGGTCAGATCGGTCAAGACGGTGAAAGCCGCCCGCCGCTCGGCGCGGGCGGTTTCCAGGCGCCACTGGCGCAATTGCTCGAACAACTCCAACTCGGCCACCGTCAGGTCCTCCCGGCCGGGCACTTCCAGGCCGCGGGCTTTCTTGGCCGACTGCTCGGCGGTCGGCCACAGGCCGTTCAAAAACCTCGAGAAGCGGCGGTTCTGATTGGACCCGGCGGTGCGGGCCTTGGCGTAGGACAATTGCAGGTGCCGCTTGGCGCGGGTGATCCCGACATACATCAAACGGCGCTCCTCGGCGATGTCGTTCGGGGTGTCGGCCAGCGAGATCGGGACCAGGCCGTCAGCCAGCCCGATCAAGAAGACCGCCTCCCATTCCAGCCCCTTGGCGGCGTGCAGCGTGGCCAGCGTCACGCCGGTGGCGGCCGGGGCGTGGCCGGCGTCCGCCCGGGCGTCGATCGCTTCGACCACCTGCGGCAGGTCGGCGGCGCCGGCCGCCACCAGTTCGCGGGCCAGCGCGCGCAAGGCGTCGAGCGACTCCCACCGCGCCCGCACGGCGCCGCGCTCGGTCGGCGCCTCCGGCGACCAGCCGAAACGTCCGAGCACGTCATCAAGCTGGGCCAAGACCGGCTCGGGGGCCTCGACCCGGGCCCCGGCCTTCAGCCCGGCCAGGGCCTGGCGAATCTCGCGGCGAGCGAAGAAACGCTCGCCGCCGCGCACCTGATAAGAGATTCCGGCCGAGGTCAAGGCGTTCTCAATGGGCTCTGACTGGCTGTTGATGCGATACAAGACCGCCATCTGGTCGGGTGTCACGCCCTGGGCGACCAGAGCGGCGGCCTGGGCGGCGACGGCGGCGGCCTCGGCGGCATCGTCGCTGAAAGACCGAAACGCCACCGCCGGCCCGGACGGCGGCTGAGCGATCAACTCGACGCCCGACTCGCCGGCGCGGCGCATGACCGAGTTGGCCAAGGAGACGATTTGCGGCGTCGAGCGGTAGTCGCGGACCAGTTCGACCACCTCGGCGCGGGGGTAGCGGCGCTTGAAACCGGTCAGGTAGCGCGAGGAGGCGCCGGCGAACGAGTAGATGGTCTGGGCAGGGTCTCCGACCACGCACAACTCGTCGCGCCCGCCCAGCCAGAGGTCGAGCAGGCGCTGCTGCAACGGCGAGACGTCCTGGTACTCGTCGACCACGAAATGCCGGTACTGCGACCTCACCTGTCGGGCGACGGAGGGGCTTTCCTCCATCAGCCCGGCCATGCCGAGCAGCACGTCTTCGAAGTCCATGGCCTCCGACTCGCCCAAGACCTGCTCGTAGGCCCTGATCAGGCGGGCCACGGCGACGTGGTCCAACCCGGCGCTCGGACCGCGCCCGGCTGAGGCCGCCCGCTCCTGGTAGTCCTGGGCCGTCCACAATTGGACTTTGGACCACTCGATCTCCGCCGACAGGTCCCTGACCGAGGCCGAGTCCGCCTCGATGCCGAGCCGCACCGCCGCCTGCTTCACCAGCGGGGCCTTGTGCTCCACTATGCGCGGGACCGGCCGGTTGAACTCGGTCCTCAGGAAATAGGACAGCTGGCGCAGGGCGGCGGAGTGGAAGGTCATGGCCTGCACCCCCCGCGCGCCCAGGGCGCGCAGGCGCTCGCGGAGTTCGCCGGCCGCGCGGGCGGTGAAGGTCACGGCCAGCACCGATGTCGGGTTGTAGGTTCCGGTCGCCACGCCGTAAGCGATCCGGTGCGTGATCGCCCTGGTCTTGCCCGTCCCCGCGCCAGCCAGGACGCACACCGGCCCGGTCACCTGGACGGCCGCCGCGCGCTGCTCTGGATCGAGGGCCTCCAACAGGCTTTCCGCTCCTAGATGTTCTGACACGCTGACCATCTTCGCACCTGGGTCTGACACTGAG
>JAIROU010000206.1 GCA_031257375.1 Bifidobacteriaceae bacterium | reverse complement strand
GGCGAACGCGCTGGCGGTGCGGCCAGAGGCGGGCGCCGTCGAGGTGGAGCAGTCCGACCTGGACGGACGGCTGTTGGTCAGCCTCCGGGCGCCGGCGCCGGTCTGCGTGCTGGTGGAGGCCTCGGATGCGCGGGCGCCCGAGTTGGGCCAGCCCGGGGCGGTGGTCGAGGTCCGGGCCGCGCCCGGCCCGGTCGAGCGGCTGGCCGTCGATGCCGCCCCGGCCGACGCGACGCGCTTGGCGGACGCCGAGCGGGTGGTGGCGGTGGGGCTGGGGCTCGGTTCGGCGGACGCGCTGCCGGCCGTGGAGCGGCTGGCGCGGGCGCTAGACGCGGAGATCGCCGGCTCGATGCCGGCCGCGACGGCGGGCTGGGTGCCGCATGAGCGCTATGTGGGGTTGTCCGGGCAGCAGATCAGCCCGGCGCTGTACCTGGCCCTCGGCATCTCGGGGGCGCCTCAGCATCTGGCTGGCATCCGCGGCGCCAAGATGGTGGTGGCGGTCGACACCGACGCCCGCGCCCCCATCTTCAGGGCCGCCGAGTACGGGATCGTCGGCGACTTGCGCGAAGTGGTCCCGGCCCTGACCGAGGCGTTGGCGGCCAGCGGCGGCTAGGCGCTGCCGGCGGGGCGACGACGGGCCGACGGGCGGCGGCCTGACGATCCTCCGGCCGGCCTTGAGCGCCTATCCTTAACCAAATGCGACCCCTCAGTGCCATTCTCAAGACCAACGACCTGCGCGGAGCCGTGCCCGAGCAGTGGGGGCCTGACGAGGCGCGGGTCCTCGGCGCCGCCATCGCCCATGCCATGGCCGGGGCCGAGGCCCTGCTGGTGGGCCACGACATGCGGGTCAGCGGGCCGGAGTTGGCCCAGGCGCTGGCCGACGGGGCGGCCGGCCAGGGGCTCGACGTGATCGACCTGGGGCAGGTCTCGACCGACACCATGTACTACGCCAGCGGCGCCAAGACCCTGCCCGGCGCCATGTTGACGGCCAGCCACAACCCGTCCGGCGACAACGGCCTCAAACTGATGCGGCCCAAGGCCAAGCCGATCGGCCTGGAGACCGGCCTGAAGGAGATCGTGGCCTGGGCGGACGCCCACCCGGACCGGCCGAGGGCGGCGCAGCCGGGCGCGATCAAGCAAATCGACGTCCTGCCCGAGTTCGCGGCCTTCGCCCGCCGGGCCGTCGACCTGAGCGCGATCCGGCCGCTGCGGGTGGCGGTGGACGCCGGCAACGGCATGGGCGGGGTGGTCGCGGAAGCGGTCTTGGGCACGGCCGTCGGCCTGCCGCCGCTGCCGCTGACACTGGTGCCGCTGTTCTTCGAGCCGGACGGGACCTTCCCGAACCATCTGGCCAACCCCATCGACCCGGCCAACCTGGTCGATCTGCGGCGGGCCGTGGTGGAGTCGGGCGCCGACCTCGGCCTGGCTTTCGACGGCGACGCCGACCGCTGCTTCGTGGTGGACGAGCGCGGGCAACCGGTCAGCCCGTCCGTCATCGGCGTCATCATCGCCCTTCGGGAGGTCGCCCGCGAACAGGCCCAGGGCCGCCCGGCGGTGGTCATCCACAACGCCATAACCTCCCAGGTGCTGCCGGAGCTGGTGCGGGCGTCCGGGGCCGAGCCGGTCCGCACGCGGGTCGGCCACGCCGTCATCAAACCGGCCATGGCCGCGCGCGACGCCGTCTTCGGGGCCGAGCACTCGGGCCACTTCTACTTCCGCGACTTCTTCTACGCCGACTCGGGCGTTTTGTCGGCCGCCCACGTCCTGGCCGCGCTCGGCTCGCAGGGCCTGCCGCTCAGCCGCCTGGCCGAGGTCTACAGCCCCTACGCGGCCTCCGGCGAGGTCAATTTCCGGGTTGACGATCCGGCCCACTCGATCCAGAAGGTGCAGGCCGTTTACGCCGCCGATGCCGCCAACGGCACCGTCACGCTCGACTCGCTGGACGGCCTGACGGTCAACCATTGGGGCTCGGCGCCGCGCTGGTGGGCCAACGTCCGGCCGTCCAACACCGAGGCGCTGCTGCGCCTGAACGTCGAGGCCGAGGACCGCGACGTGATGATCAAAGTCCGCGACGGGATCGCCGGACTGGTGTCCGAGTGGCGCTGAGGCCCGCCCGGACTGCCTAAGAAGTACGGAGGTACGAATGATGGAGCATTGGGTGCGCGAGGCCTTGCGCTGCCCCGCCTGCCGCGGCCAGTTGACCGACCGCCCGGGCCACCTGGTCTGCCCGCCCTGCCGCTTGGCCTATCCGATCCGCGAAGGCATCCCGGTCATGTTGGCCGGGCGGGCGGTCGCACTGGAGGACCTGCCATGACCGGCGGACCCTCCCCGGTCGGCGCGGCATCCCCGGTCGCCGCAGCGCCTCCGGCACCGCCGGTCGGCGCGGCCGACTTCCGGCCGCCCCCCGGCATCGACTTCCAGCCGGGCGGCCACGCCGTCCGCGACCTCTCCCTGGCCCAGGTCGGCCGCGACCAGATCCGTCTGGCCGAACAGCAGATGCCCGGCCTGATGGCGATCCGCCAGGAGTTCGGCCCGTCCAGGCCCTTGGCCGGGGCCAGGATCAGCGGTTCGCTCCACATGACTGTCCAGACGGCCGTCCTGATCGAGACGCTGGTGGCGCTGGGCGCCGAGGTGCGCTGGTCGTCCTGCAACATCTATTCGACCCAGGACGAGGCCGCCGCCGCCGCCCGGACCGGCCCGGGAGGCGACCCGTCCAGTCCTGCCGGGCCGGCCATTTTCGCCTGGAAGGGCGAGTCGCTGGACGCCTACTGGTGGTGCGCCTGGCAGGCGCTGGCCTGGCCGGACGGGGCGGACGGCATCGGCGGCCCGGACCTGATCGTGGACGACGGCGCCGCCGCCTCGACGCTCCTGGCCACCGGCGCCGAGTACGAGGCCCGGGGCGCCGCCGCCGACTCCTACCGCGCGCTCGCCGCCACCGCCGAGGGGCGCGTCGTCCAGGCCTTGGTCTCCCAGGTGGCGGCCGGGCGGCCGGGCCAGTGGACGCGGATGGCCGCCGCCGTGCGCGGCGTCAGCGAGGAGACGACCACCGGGGTGCACCGTTTGACGGCTTTGTCCGATGCCGAGCGGTTGGGTTTTCCCGTCATCGACGTCAACAATTCGGTCACCAAGTCGAAGTTCGACAACATCTACGGCATCCGGCACTCGCTGCCGGACGGCCTGGACCGGGCGACCGACATCTTGATCGGCGGGAAGGTGGCGGTGGTGGCCGGCTACGGCGACGTCGGCAAGGGCGCGGCCGAGGCTTTGCGCGGGCAGGGCGCGCGCGTGATCGTCACCGAGATCGACCCGATCTGCGCCCTGCAGGCGGCCATGGACGGCTACCAGGTGGCGCGGATGGAGGACGTGGCGGCGGTCGGCGACTTCTTCGTCACCGCCACCGGCAACCGCGATGTCATCACGACCGCGCACATGGCGGCCATGAAGGACAAGGCGGTGGTGGCGAACATCGGCCATTTCGACAACGAGATCGACATGGCCGGGCTGGCGGCCCACCCAGGCGTGCGCCGCCACCGGATCAAAGACCAGGTCGACGAGTGGGTGTTCGATGACGGGCACAGCCTGCTGGTGCTGTCCGAGGGCCGCCTGGCCAACCTGGGCAACGCCACCGGGCATCCCAGTTTTGTGATGTCGTGCTCGTTCGCCAATCAGGTGCTGGCCCAGCTGGAGCTGTGGCAGGCGGCGCCGGGGCGCTACCCGCCGGGCGTTTACCGCCTGCCCAAGGCGCTGGACGAGAAGGTCGCCCGCCTGCACCTGGCCGCGCTGGGGGCGGACCTGACCCGGCTGACCCCGGCCCAGGCCGCCTACCTGGGCGTGCCGGAGGACGGTCCTTACAAGCCGGATTACTACCGCTACTGAGGCGCTGGTTCTTCGGGGTTGCTTGGCGCTTGGCCGCTGGTTGGACGGCGCTCGGCGCCCGGTCGGCGCTTTGTCGGCGCTTTGTCGGCGCTGGCCTCGCGGGCTGGGGCGAATGCGCTGGTGGCGAGCCTTTTTATGGTTTTCCACAGGTTTTTCTTTTCTGGCCGGTGGTGGCGGCGGCGACGCCGTAGCCTAGACCCCTCAAAGGCAAATCTCGGACTGGGACGGTTCGGGGACGGGCGAGGGGAGATGGTGTGGCGGACGCGGGGCAGCTAGTCTTGGAGCGCCTGCCGGGGCCTGCGCAACTGCCGGGCCTGGCGCAGGCGCCGACCCTGGCGACCTCGCCGACCTCGCCGACCTCGGCCGGATCGCCCGGCTTGCCGGGTCTGCCGGGCCTGCCGGGCCTGCCGGGCCTGACTGCGGTCCAGCCGGTCGGCGGCGCGGACGGCCTCGCTTATCGCTGCCGCGATGCCGTCACCGGTGCGCCTCGCCTGGTCAAGGTCGGTTCGGCGGCCGATCTCGGCCGCGAGGCGGCGGTCTTGGCAGATCTGGCCGAGGTCGGCGGGATCGCCCACCTGGTCGACCAGCGGGCCGCCGGTCCCGACCAGATCGCCCTGGTCAGCGAACTGGCCGAGGGCGTCGGCCTGGCGGAAGCCATCGCCAGGGGGCCGATGTCCTGGGGATCGGTCGCCCGGACCGCCTTGGCCTTGGCCAAGGCCTTGGGCGCGGTGCACAGCCGGGGGCTCGTCCACGGCGGCGTCCGGCCCGAAAACCTGGTCTTCGGCCGCCACGGCCCGGTCGTGACCGGCTTCGCCCAGGCCGTGCCGGTAGGCGGGCCGTACCAGGCGGCCGGCGCCCAGACCGCCTGGGCGCCGCCGGAAACTGTCGCGGCCGAGGTCCCCGCCGCCCCCGCCCACGACGTTTACGCCCTGGCCAGCCTGGTCCGAGCCCTGGTCGCGCCGGGCCCGCAGTCGGGCGGCCCGCCACCGGGACGGCGTTCCGGGCGA
>JAIROU010000168.1 GCA_031257375.1 Bifidobacteriaceae bacterium | reverse complement strand
CGGCTGCGGGCGCGGCCCCGCCCCCGGCCGGCCTCAGCCCGGCGGACGAGTCCGCCCTGGCCGAGAGGTTCAACCGGGCGCGCAGCTCCCGCCGGCTGACGCACGAGGTCATCGACGCCGTGGCGACAACGGTCATGCGCGGTTTGGACGGCGAGCTAAAGGCGGCCCGCGAGCAGGCCGAGGCGGCCGTGGGCGGGATCCTGCAGATCACCGACCAGTTCGCCCGCGAGTGGCCGGCCGACGCCTCCGGGTTGGTGCCCGGCCTGGTTGACGCGGCCGGTTTCTGCGCCATCTTGGACCGGTTGGTGGCCGACCGGCTGCCGGAGTTCGAGAAGCGCTTCTCAGACCTGTTGCACACCCAGGCCCAGCAGAACATCGCCCAATTGTCGTCCACCATCCGGCGCGCCCACCGCGAGATCCGCGAGGCGGTCGGATCGGTCAACCGCTCGCTCACCCGCTCCCACTTCGACGTCGGCCGGTATCTGCGGATCAACGTCAAACTGGATCGCCCTCGGGCGGCCGAGGACTTCTTGGCCGACTTGAAGGACATCGCCAGCGGATCGTGGTCGGATCAATCGGCCGACGACCCGGCCGCGGCCGAGGCCAAGTACAACGTCATGGCCGGGATCATGACCAGGCTCGGGTCGGGCGAGCCGGCCGACCTGCGTTGGCGCGAGCTGTGCCTGGACACCCGCCGCCACGTCCGGTTCAGCGGCGAGGAACTGGACGAGTCCGGCGCGGTCACCGCGGTGCACGAATCTGGCTCGGGCCTGTCCGGCGGCCAGCAGCAAAAGCTGGCCATCTTCTGCCTGGCCGCGGCCCTGCGCTTCCAACTGGCCCCGGAAGATGGCGCCGTTCCCAACTACGGCACCGTCATCTTGGACGAGGCCTTCGACCGCGCCGACGTCGATTTCACCCGCATGGCCATGGACATCTTCGTCGCCTTCGGCTTCCACATGGTCTTGGCCACGCCGCTGAAGCTGATACAGACGTTGGAGCCGTATATCGGCGGGATCGGCGTGGTCAGTTGCCGGGACCGGCGCCAATCGACGGTCGCCCCGGTGACCATGGAGAACGCGCTGGCGGCCGAGGTCGGCGCCGGGGCGCCGGCGGCCGACGCGGCGGTGGCGGGCTGATGGTGGCGGGCTGATGGCGGCGATGGTCACCCCGGCGGCGGCCCGCGAGCGGGTGGCGGCGTCCTACCGCCGCAACGCCGCGGCCTGGGCCGTCCAGACCGCTCTCGGCCGGCCGGTCGACCCGCAATCGCCGGTGGTCGATCTGGCCCCGCCGAGCGAGGCCACGGCCCTGGCCGACCTGCCAGCCGCCGTCGCCTGGGTCGAAAGCTGGCGCACACGGCCCGATCCGGCGGTGGAGTGGGATGAGCGCCGGTGGGCTTCGGTCGGCCGCCAAGGCGTCCCCGTCCGGCTGGCGCCCGCCGGCCCGGCCGACGCCGCCAGGATCGCCGGCCACCAGCGCGAGTTCTCGGTCATGGTCAAACGGGTGGGCGCGGTGTTGACGAAATGGCCAGACCAGTTGCCCGATGCCGTCGGGGACGGTCGGGCGGAGCACGGCCAGCCCGCTTCGGCGGGCGCTGGGACAACCGCTGGGGCGGGCGCGGCCGGAGTGACGCCTGGAGGGAGTACGGCGGTGGGGACGACGGCGGCCGGCCAGGCCCCGCCCGGAGAGGGGGCGGCCGCGGTCGTTCGGCGGGTGGCGCGGAAGCTGGCCGAGTTGCCGGAAGCCGACTTCGACCGGCTGCGCCAGGTTGTGGCGTGGCTGGCCGGGCACCGCGGCTCGGGGCTGTTCGCGCGCCAGTTGCCCGTCCGAGGGGTGGACTCAAAATGGGTCGAGCGGCATCGGTTGCTGGTCGCGACCGTCCTTGAGGCCCTGACCGGCGACCGGGATCTCGGTCTGGCCGAACCGCCCGGCCTGGTCAGGCTGCGGTTCCTGGACGCCGGGCGGCGGCCTGGCGGGATCGGCGACCTGGCCGCCCCGGTGGCCGAATTGGCTGGCCTGGCGCCCCGGCCCAAGACGGCGCTGGTGGTTGAAAACCTCCAATGCGTGCTGGCGCTGCCGCCGGCCGCCGGGGTCATCGCCATCCACGGCTCCGGCTACGCCGTCGACCGGTTGGCCGACCTGGGCTGGCTGGACGGGTCGCGCCTGGTTTATTGGGGCGACCTGGACGCCGACGGCTTCAACATCCTGAACCGTCTCCGGTCGCACTTCCCGGAGGCGCGCAGCGTCATGATGGACCTGGCCACGTTCGACGAGTTCCGCGACTTGGCCGTGCCGGACCCGCAGGCCCGCGCCCTCGACCTGCCCAGGCTGACCGCGTCCGAGGCGGCGGCCTGCGCTGCCGTCACCGAGGCCGGGCTCCGGCTCGAACAAGAGCGCATCCCCTGGTCGTGGGCGCTGCGCGGCCTGGGCCTGCCGTCCGGCTGACGAGGCAGGGCACCACTTGGCCTGATGCCGCTCGATTCAGCGGCCGCCCGATTGGCCGCGCGAGGCCGACGGCGCGCGCGGAAGCTTGCGGGGCTTGATCATGTCACCTAAATCCCGCAGCGATTGACTGTATACGGGGCGGTCGGGTCACGGCGCGACGTAGGACTTAAGGTCCTGTTCGGTGATGTCGAGGGCTTCGAGGATGTCGCGTTGGAGCTTG
>JAIROU010000096.1 GCA_031257375.1 Bifidobacteriaceae bacterium | reverse complement strand
CACAACGTCCAGTCAATGATCGGACTCGCCATGCTCTCACTCGGCGGCCACCCACCCACCCTCCCAGGCCGAAACTAACCCACACATAGGGGAGGAGGTCCTCTCGAAGGCTGATTTCTTGGTCGGCTACGCTTTGGCGTTCGGGCTGATGGCGGGCTTGCAGGCGGTGGTGGACGGCTTGGGCGCATTGGGTCTGCGGCATGGACGTGGCCGGTTCGCTGGGCGGGGTGATGGCGATCGCGGTGCTGGACGCGGTGCTCGGCTCATCGCTCGGCCTGGCCGCCTCGTCGGTCGCCCGGACGGAGTTCCAGGCCGTCCAGATGTTGCCGGTGGTGATCGTCCCGCAGTTGCTGGTTTGCGGGCTGCTGATGCCGCGCGACCAGATGCCGACGTTGTTGCAGTGGTTGTCCGATGCCGCGCCGTTCACTTACGCTCTCGAGGCCACCACCGATTTGGCGGCCGGGGAAGGCTGGGGGGCGGCCGGCCCGGACGCCGCCCTGGTGGCGGGCTTCGTGGTCCTCTCAGCCATCCTGGGCGTGCTCACCTTGCGCCGCCGCACGCCCTGACGCCGCCGACCAAGCCGACCGGACGGCATCGGGCACCTGTTGGCGTCCCAACTGCGGGCGGCCGACGCGGGCGGCCGACGCCTGTGAGCCTGAGGGCTGTGGTACGAGGCAATACCAGTCAGCGCATAACCGCGACCGGGAACCCATCCATGTCGTCGAAAAGCTTGTTCTCGCCGGCCATGGCCCAGACAAAGGAATAGGCCGCCGTCCCGACGCCGGCGTGGATCGACCAACTGGGCGAGATCACCGCCTGGCCGTCGGCCACAACCAGGTGCCGGGTCTCGGTTGGCTGCCCGAACAGATGGAAGACCCGCGCGTCGGCGGGCAAGTCGAAGTAGAGGTAGCACTCGGTCCGCCGGTCGTGGGTGTGGGCGGGCATCGTGTTCCACATATTGCCCGGGTGCAGGCTTGTCACACCCATCACGACCTGGCAGGACTGGACGCCATCGGCGTGGATGTACTGGTTGAGGCTGCGCCGGTTCGAGGTCAACTGGTCGCCCAGCTCGCGCACTGTGCCCTGGCCGGGTTGGACCAGCGAGGTCGGGAAAGCAGTGTGGGCGGGCGCGGAGAAGACGTAGAACCGCGCCGGCTCGCCCGGGTCGGCCGAGGCGAATTCGACGTCGGCGGTGCCGCGGCCGACGTACAAGCAGGCCCCATGCGTCAGCTGGTGAGTCTCGCCGTCCACGCGGGCGCTACCGGCCCCGCCGACGTTGACAATTCCCGCCTCGCGGTGGTCGAAGAAGGTCGGGCTGCGCAGCTCGGCCGGCGCCTTCAGCGTCAAAGGCGTCGAGGCGGGCGTGACACCCGCCAGCACAATCCGGTCGTGATGGCTGTAGACCAGGCGGGTGTGGCCGGTGTCAAACAGATCCGGTACCAAGTAGCGGCTCCTGGCCTCGGCTGTGCTCATGGTCAGGACTTGTTCCGGGCTTGTGGCATATCGTTGTTCCATACTGATGTCCTTTCGAGACTGATCGCGGCCGCTAGCGGGTGAGCCAGCCGCCGTCGACGGGGATGATGGCGCCGTGGACGTAGTCGCTGGCCGGAGAGGCCAAGAAGACCACCGCGCCGGCCAGATCTCGGGGCAGCCCCCAGCGCCCAGCCGGGATGCGGGTCGAGATCGAGGCTTCGCGGTCGGCGTCGGCCCTGATCGGGGCGGTGTTGTCGGTCGCCATGTAGCCGGGGGCGATGGCGTTGACGTTGACTCCGAGCGCGGCCCACTCGTTGGCCAGCGCCTTGGTCAGACCGGCTACGGCGTGTTTGGCGGCGGTGTAGGAGGGGACCAGGATTCCGCCCTGGTAGGACAGCATGGAGGCGATGTTGACGATCTTTCCACCGCCTTGGGCGATCATTTCCCGGCCGGCCGCCTGGCTGAGGAAGAAGACGGCGTCGAGATTGACCGTCAGGACGTCGTTCCAGTTGTCGGCGCTGTGCTGGACGGCCGGCTGGCGCCGGATGATGCCGGCGTTGTTGATCAGGATGTCGAGGCGGCCCAGCTCGGCGACGACCAGGGCGACTATGCCGTCGATCTCGGCTTGGGCGGTTTGG
Source organism: Bifidobacteriaceae bacterium (assembly GCA_031257375.1). GTDB lineage: Bacteria > Actinomycetota > Actinomycetes > Actinomycetales > WQXJ01 > JAIRTF01. The sequence goes on along the minus strand of JAIROU010000096.1, from coordinate 5,901 downwards.
GAGAGGTCGGCCTCAATGGCCGTGGCCCGGCGGCCCAGGGCCCGGACTTGGGCTGCTGTCTGGGAACAGTCGGACCGGTCGAGCAGCGCGACATCGGCCCCTGCCTCGGCCAGGGCTAGGGCGTAACCTTGGCCCAAACCGCGGGCGGCGCCGGTGACCAGGGCCGTCCGTCCGGCTAACGAAAAATCATCGAGAATCATGGTGACTCCTTACTTGTTGGCGGGTTGGAGACCGGGGAGTATTGACAAGTTGTCCGTCCGTCATGTTGGATCGTTTCAAGGTGCCGCGTTGACTCTGACTGTACCAAAACCATTGCCGCTTGGGTCGCACGGCGTGCCGATCGCCGGAACCATTGAGGAGCAAACCGTGAAAGTCTGGCCTGTCAAAGACGACCCATTGCTGCGCGCACCGGAGCGGTTCGTCAGCCGCGACGAAATCAAAGAACTCGTCGGCCGCCTGACCGACAACCTAGTCGGCATCAAGGATCAGACCGGCGAATTCCTGCTTCAGCTAGACGATGGGCGGGTGATCGACGGCAAAGGCTGGGCCGGTTGGGAGTGGACCCAAGGTGTCGCGCTGTACGGCATTTGGCAGTACTACGCCCAAACTGGCGAGGCTGCGATGTATGAGGTGATCGACCGTTGGTTCGCCGACCGGTTCGCCGAAGGGGCGGTCACCAAGAACGTCAACACGATGGCGCCCATGCTGACCTTGGCTTACCGCTACGAGGCATCCCACGACCCGACAATGCTGCCCTGGCTGGAGGCCTGGGCGCAGTGGGCGATGCGCGACATGCCACGCACCGAACACGGCGGCATGCAGCACATGACCTTTGTTGAAACAAATCATCAGCAACTCTGGGACGACACCCTGATGATGACGGTGCTCGCCCTGGCCAAGATCGGCCGGGTGCTTGACCGGCCAGAATACGTCCGAGAGGCCGTCTTCCAGTTCCTGACCCACGCCCAATACCTGCAGGACCGCCAGACTGGGCTGTGGTTCCACGGCTGGTCGTTCGAGGGGCGCCACAATTTCGCCGAGGCCCGCTGGGCGCGCGGCAATTCGTGGGTGACGATCGCGATACCAGACTTTCTGGAGCTGCTGGACCTGTCGCCGACCGATCCGCTGCGGCGCTTTCTGCTCGAGCTGTTGGACGCCCAAGCCCAGGCTCTGGCCTCATGCCAGGACGCCACCGGGCTGTGGCACACCTTGCTCGACGACCCGTCTTCCTACCTCGAGAGCTCGGCCACGGCGGGCTTCGCCTACGGCCTGGCCAAGTCTGTTCGCCTGGGCTACCTGCCAGCCCGCTACGGGGATGCGGCGGAGCGGGCGGTGCGCGCGGTGATCTCCCAGATTTCGCCGGACGGCGAGCTGCGGCAGGTCTCGACTGGCACCCCGATGGGACACGACCTCGACTTCTACCGCCGCATCCAGTTGACCTCCATGCCGTACGGACAGGCGTTGGCGGTTCTCTGCCTGGCCGAATACCTGCGGACCTACTACTGAGAGCCGCCCGCGGGCCATGCCGGCCTCGAGTCCTGGCCAAGACTGCATTGGCAAGGAAGTGTTGACTGGCTTGAGCCGGGATGGTTCAATCGTTTCACATCGCTACTTGGCGACGTTGCCACCCCCTAGTGAGATGAGAGTTCGTCTATGAAGAAAAAGATCATCGCCCTGACAACGGGGCTCCTACTGGCCGGCGGCCTGGTTGTGCCTCTGTCGGCCACGTCTGACACCCCGGCGCAAGCGGCCGACACTGGCGCTTTGCGTCTGGTCGAATATCTGGACCGCGGCCTGGTCGCCGCCGAACTGACGGGGGGGGGGCGTATTCCTAAGCTGGCGGTTCTTGGGCAACGAGCCTGACGGCATCCAATGGGCCGTGTACCGCAGCGACGACGCCGGTACGACGTTCCAGAAAATCGCCACGATTTACCCCCGCGACGTTCAGCCGGAGAGCAACTACGCCACCAATCCCGGCATCGTCAAAGAAAACACCACACCATCCAACTACACAGATCCGACAGGCACCGCTGCCTCGATCTATGAAGTCGCCCCCGTGATCAACGGCGTCGAGGGCGACCGGGAAGGCATGGCAGTGCCCATGCTGGCATCTGTCGGCTCGAGCGCTCAGGCGGGCCGGGCGGCCGCGACCTACATCCCACTCAAGGCGGCTCCCGCGACCGTGCCGTTGGCGCAATTCACCTACCGCAACCTGCGCTTCGGCCCAGGTGCCTCGGGCCCCGGAGTCCTGAGTGCTTCGAACTCGATCATCCCCGGAACCAGCAACAATTGGTACACGGTGGACATGGATCTGCTCAAGGAGTTCCGCATCGACTACCAAGAGCAGAATGTGGTCACGCAAGTGAGGCTTCAGTCGTGGGTGGACAAGCTGAACGAGTACAACACCACCCCAAACGCGCTTGGGGTCGCGACTTACACCAGCCCTCGACTGCTGGTGAATTCGCTGGTCAGCGGTAAGATTACCGAGGCGCTGTACAACGAGCTTGAGGGCGAGTTCATCAAGTATGTGAAGAATCTGGACTGCGGCGAGTCGCTGACCTACGCGCTCAACGATGACGGCTCCGTCAGGACAGGCACCAGCGCCAATTACGCCACCCAGGACATGACGGTCGGCGATTTCGACGGCGACGGCGAATACGAGATCGTGGTCAAGTGGCGCGGCACGCAGGTGGACCCGATGTACTCGGAGCCGATTTATAGCGGCGGCAGCGCCACCACCGGCGCCCCGGAGTACATCGACGTCTACAAGCTCGACGGCAGCCTGCTGTTCCGAATTGACATGGGCTACAACGTCCGGGCCGCCAACGATCACGAGACCACCATGTTCGCCCAGGATTACGACGGCGACGGCAAGGCGGAATTGATGCTCAAGACCGCCCTGGGCACGCGGATCGGCAACTGGGATGAGGCCACGCAAGCGGTGGTGTACCCGGACACCTTGACCACGGTGGTGGGCGGCCAGGACGGCCTGGCCTCCACCACGGAGAAGTTCAAGGAGTACTTCACCACCGGCAACACCCAGGCGCTCGACACCTACTGGTCGATGCTCAACAGCTTCACCATCAGCTATCGTTCCCCGACTTCAGGGGGCGGCAACGACGGGCCGAACGATCCGGCGGTTAAGCGGTGGATCAAGACCTACCACGTCGGGCCGATCGGACCGGCCAAGGATGGCCAGGAGTTCTTCTCGGCCTTCGAGTGGGACCCGGATGCCGGCAAGGGCATCCTGGTCGACAGCGCCCAGTACCCGTTCACCTACGCGGGCAGCGTTGACGGCGACAACTGGGCGGTGAACCCGACCAGCCAGCGCGGCAACTTCGAATACCTCGCTTATCCCGGCCCCGGTGCCGGCAGCAGCTCGGCGGATTACAAGGCCCGCATCATCCAGGAAAAGGATGCCTACTGGCTGACCCACCCGTGGAAGGCGGCGGTGTGGGGCGACGCGCAGGGCAACCGCGCCAACCGCTACCTCGGCGTCACGGCGGCGTTGGACGGCGTCAACCAATATGCGGTCTCCCAGCGGGGCTACTACCAGAGGACGACCTTCGCCGCCTACCGGATTGAGGATGGCAAGGTGGTGCTGAAGGCGGCTTTCGATTCGGCCGATCCGCAGTACTGGACGTTCGGCGGGTCTGCCTACGACTACCAGAACCGCGGCAACCACAACACCGACGCGGGCGACCTAGACGGTGACGGACGGGATGAGATCGTCATGTCCGCCATGGTGCTGCAGTTGACCGAGGACGGCAAGAAGATCATGCCCGAGGTGATCAACGGCGACATCATGCCGACCATCGTGGGGCAAACCACCGATGGGGTGACAGATGTGCCGGTGCCCGGAGTGTTCGACTTCGTCACCGACGCGGTGCGCAACAACCCGGCCAACGTCTGGGCGCCGCTGCGTCACGGTGACCGCGGTGCTGTCTTGCCGGTGGACAAGGACAACAACATCCGCATGATGTCCGGCAGCGAGGAACACTTGTTGGACGACCAGCGCACGGGCTACCACCTCGGCTGGATCCCCGGTCCTGAGGCGCACGATCCGCTGAAGGGCAAGCGGCTAGACGAGAGCGGCCAGGTGGTCTACGAAAGCTCGCTGATCTACGGCCTTTACCAGGCCAGCGACGATGAGGGCAGCGTGGCGGGCAACTTCTCGAACCGCTGGCCCGGCGCCCAGGGCGGCACGGAAGCCACTCAGCCCGGCGAAGTCAGGAGCATGATCACCGGCGAGGTGCTGTACTCCGGCAACACCGCTCGCGGAATCGCCCAAGGGCAGTACGCCATCTGGTTCGGCGGCGGCCTGACGGCCATGGCCGTCGCAGGCGCGACCATCAACTCGGTCAACGACGCGACGTTCGCCACCACCGCGTATGTGGGAACAGGGGGGACGTCAACCGGCAACAAGGGAACAGCCACTCTGAAGGCCGACCTGTTGGGCGATTGGCGCGAGGAGGTCATCCTCCGTGGTCCCACAGGCAACTCGGGCGCTTGCAACGTCAACACGGGGACGCAGAGTTGCATCGGGATCTTCACCTCGCTGGCCCCGACGCAGTACGGCATCCGCACCCTGATGCATGACGGCATGTACCGCAACGGCGTGGCGAACAAGAACACCGGCTACGACCAGTTCGGCTTCGCCAGCTTCTATCTGGGCGACGAGGCGGAATTGCCGGCCAAGCCGGCGATCGAGGTCGTTGACGCCGGCGTCATCCAGGAGGCCCCAACCTACGAGCGGGCGGTCACCTATGGAACGTCGGTGGCTGATCTGGCGCTACCCGAGACGCTGGATGTCACGGTCGACACCGGCGTGACCAGAACCGTTCCGGTCATCTGGGACACCTCGACCTATGATTCCAACGCCACCGGAACGCAGACTATCAGCGGCACCCTGGGCACAACTGACCGGATCACCAACCCGTACGGCGTGGTGGCAGGGGTCAATGTGATGGTCAGCGCCGCCGACACGCGGGTGTTGACGGCGGTGATCGGTGTGGCCAAGTCGCTTGACGGCGACCTGGACGGATTCACCGACGCCTCGGTGGCCGCCCTGCAGGCCGAGTTGGCCACGGCCGAGGCCGCCCTGGCCAACGCCGCCAACTTGACCCAGGCCGAGGTCGACCAGGCGGCGGCGGCTCTCCAAGAGGCGTTGGACAATCTGGCCACCAAGCCGGCCGTGGTGGATGCCGCTGTGCTAGACCACCTGGTCGACGGCGCCAAGGGGCTGTCCAACGAAGACGGCGTGTACAGCGACGATTCGTGGGCGGCGCTTCAAGCAGCCATCGCGGAGGCGGAGGCCGTGCTCGCTGGCTCGGCCGCGCAAGCGGAGATCGACCAAGCGGTACGGGATTTGAACGCGGCTCTGTTGGCCTTGGAGCCGGCCGCCCCCGAGCGTCCGAGCGCCGTGGTGGACAAGGCCGTGTTGAACCATGCGATCGATGGCGCGAAGGCGTTGTCCAACGACGGCGGCACTTACACCGCCAATTCGTGGGCGGCGCTGCAAGCGGCGCTCGTGCAAGCGCAGGGCGTGTCGGCCAATGCCGGGGCCACTCAGGAGGAGGTCAACCAGGCGGCTCAGGGCTTGAACTCGGCGCTGCTCGGCTTGGTCTTGGCCGGCGCGACGCCGAGCACCCCGGCGCCCAGCCCGTCTGCCAGCCCTTCGGCGCCCGGCCAGCTGCCGGTCACCGGGGCTGAGTTCGGGCCGGTGGTCGGGTGGGCGATAGCCCTGCTCCTGGTGGGCGCGGGGTTGCTGGCCGTCCGCCGCCGTGTCAGGGCGACGAGCGGGGAATGAGATGAATCCGGGCGGTCTGCTCGGGTTGGCGCCGTCCAGGTGCCGGATCGCCTGTCAGCTCGCCCAATAGGGAAGACGGGCGTGGGGCCGCG
>JAIROU010000093.1 GCA_031257375.1 Bifidobacteriaceae bacterium | reverse complement strand
TTGTGAAGGCTATGTCATCAGCAACCGCCTCACCAGGGCATCTGTCATGGCACCGGCCGCCCAAGCGGGTCGGACGGCGCAGAACAGCTACGCCCTGGGCAGCGACATGGATAACCCATTCGCACGCCGCCCGTGATGCGTTGATGCTAGAATCGTCGGGTGCGGACGACTGTGACCCTCACTCCGGAGGCTAAAGCCCTGGTCAAAGCGGCCGTGAATGACAGCGACCGGTCTTTCAAGGACGTCATTAATGACGCCATCGTGACTGCGCTGGCACCTCGGCACTCGGCGCCGTTCCGCACCAAAAGCCGCTCCTTGGGGCGGTTCGACCCCGGCCGGGCGGGCCTCGAACTGCCGCCCGAGAAGATCCTGGCGATCGCCGCGACGATGGAGGACCGCGAATTGGCCCGCCTGAGGGATTCGGGCAAATGAGGGTGGTCGACGCCAATGTGCTGGTGTATTCCGTCGATGAGGACAGCCCGCATCATGCGGCGGCGCGCTCCTGGATGGACGAGGCGCTGTCGGGCTCGGAGGGAGTCGTGCTCCCTTGGCTGTGCCTCCTGGCGTTCCTGCGGGTCACCACCCATCCCAGGCTCTACGATCACCCGCTGAGCATCGACCAGGCCGTCGACTTGGTGGAGGATTGGCTGGGCGCCCCGCCGGTCAGGACCAACGCGCCGACCGGCGCTGGAGCCCTGGCGCCCCGCCTGCGCCGGGCGCTGAATGACCTCGGGGTTGGCGGCAATCTGGTCAACGACGCCTACCTGGCCGCCCTGGCCACCTCTTGCGGCGCCGCGATTGTCAGCTTCGACTCCGACTTCTCGCGCTTCACCGACCTCGTTTGGGTCAACCCGGCGACGGCTGGGCGCTGACCTGGTTCACGGATTGATCGTCAGATAGACCAGCGCCAAGTTCAGCGCCACGATCAAGGCCGTCGCCGCCCAGGCCGCGATCTGGGTGGCCTTGGCGTTGACCGAGGCGCCCATGACGGAGCGCCGGCCGGTCAGCCAGACTAGCGGGATGACCGCGAAAGGAATCCCGAAAGACAAGATGACCTGCGAGATCACCAGCGCCCAGGTGGGCGAGGCGGCCAGCGCCAGGACCACCAGCGACGGGATCAGGGTGACCGCGCGGACGGCCAGCACCGGTAGGTGGAGCTTGAAGAAGCCGTAGATTATCTCGGCCCCGGCGTAGGCCCCGACCGAGGTCGAGGCCAGCCCGGAGAACAGCAGCCCGATGGCGAAGACCACGCCGACCGTCGGTCCGAGGTATTCGGCGATGGCGGCGTGGGCGCCCTCGATCGAGTCGGTCCCGCTGACCCCGCGCAGATTGGCCGCCGCCAGCACCAGCATGGCGATGTTGACCGATCCGGCCACCACCAGGGCGCAGGCCACGTCCCAGCGGGTGGCCCGGATCAGGTGGCGCTGGCGGGCCGGATCGGTCACCACCCCGTGCCTGTCGCGGGTCAGCGACGAATGCAGGTAGACCGCGTGGGGCATGACCGTGGCCCCCAGCATCGAGGCCGCCAGCAGCACCGAGTCGACCCCCTGGAAACGCGGCGCCAGGCCGCCCAGCAGTTCGGCCGGGCTGACCGGCGAAATGACCAGGCCGGAGACGAATCCGACCGTGATGACGACCAGCATGGCCGTGATCGTCAACTCGAACGACCGCTGCCCGCGCCGGGTCTGGACCGCCAGCACGCCCAGCGACACCAGGCCGGTGATGACGCCGCCCGCCACCAGCGGCAGCCCGAACAGCAGGTGCAGGGCCAGGGCGCCGCCGATCACCTCGGCCAGGTCGGTGGCGATGGCGATGACCTCGGCCTGGCCGAAGAACAACCGCCTGGGCCAGGGCCGCAACCGTTCCGCCAGCAGTTGCGGCAGCGACCGCCCGGTGGCGATCCCCAGTTTCGCGCTCAGGTACTGGACCAGCACGGCCATGGCGTTGGCCAGCACCAGCACCCACACCAGCAGGTAGCCGTAGCGCGCCCCGGCGGTCAGGTTGGCGGCCACGTTGCCGGGGTCGACATAGGCCACGGCCGCCACGAAGGCCGGTCCGAACAGTTGCAGCATCCGCGCCTTGGCCGGCCGCCGCCGTTTGCGCGCCGCCGGTCCGCCGTTGCCCGATGCCGCGCCCAGACCCGCCGCCGATGCCGCGCCGTCCGCTGCCGTCGCGTCGTCCCCCGCCGGACCGCCGGGCTGGCGCAGAGCCACCGTTTCCTCCCGTTCCAAGCTCCCGTGCCGCAGGCGCGGAGCGCGCCGCGACCCCTGCCAACCAATTCTAGGCCCACCGAAACCAAAAGTTCGGTCCCCCGAAAACCCCGCCCCTCGGCATCGTGAACCCGGGGACGGTCCTTTCGTCCGATACTTGGGGACACACCTTGCGCCGAGGCGAAGGTGTGTCCCCAAGTATGAGACGAAAGGACCGTCCCCGGGTGTAGTGGCGGTCAGACCCAGGAGGGCAGCCACATGTGCATGCGCCAGTAATCGGTCGGCACGGACTCGGCCGTCCAGATGGGCCAGAAGAAGGCCGAGACGATCAGCATCAGCGCCACGATCACGCCCACCACCATGACGGGGGTTGGTCGGCGGGGGCGGCCGGCGGCCAGGGACGGGCCGGTGTAGGGGCTGCGGCCGAGCCCCCAGGACGCGGTCTGAAGGTCTGGTAGCGGCCCGGCCCGGCCCGGCCCGATCACCACGCCGGCGGCGTAGGCCAGGGCCAGGGTCACGAAGGGGACGAAGGCGACGGTGTAGAAGGTGAAGATTGTGCGCTCGGCGAAGAACAGCCAGGGCAGGTAGCCGGCCAGGTAGCCGCAGATGATGGTCCAGGCGCGGCGGTCGGCCCAGACCACGCTTTGATAGAGCACCACGCCGAGCCCGGCCACGCCGACCCACCAGATCAGCGGATTGCCCAAGGCCGTCACCGCCTGGCTGCAGGCGTCGGCGCCGCAGGTCAGCTCCTTCTCGTAAAAGAACGAGGTCGGCCGGGCCTGGACCAGCCACAGCGCGGGGTTGGACTCGTAGTCATGCGGGCTGGTCAAGGTGGTGTGGAAGCCCCACGCCTCGACGTGGTATTCGACCAGCGACCGCAAGGCCGGCGGCAGCCAGCCGATCCCCTCGCCCGGATTGAGGACCGCCCAATCGCGTTTGTGCCCGGTGTCGGTGCTCAGCCAGCCCCACCACGAACTCACATAGGTGACCAGCGCCACCGGCACCAGCAAGGCGAAGGCTTTGACGCCGTCGCGCCAGACGGCCGCCGGCGCCCAGAGCTTGATCCCCGCCCGCCGCCGCGCGGCCGCGTCCCAGACCACCACCAGCAGTCCGAAGACGGCCAGGAAGTACAACCCCGACCACTTGACGCCGCAGGCCAGGCCCAGGGCCACGCCCGCGCCCACGAGGTACCAGCGCATGCCCAGGCCGGGTCCGCCGCGGCGGCTGGCGTACAGGGGCGCGCCGGTCGGCCCGTGCCCGATCGGGCGACGCATTCGCTCGTCCAGGCGGCGGTCCATGACGGCGCGGTCTTTCAGGATCAGCCACAGCGCCAGCAGCGCGAACAGCATCAAGAAAATGTCCAGCAGGCCGCTGCGCGACATCACCAATGAGATGCCGTCGACCGCCAGCAGCAGCCCGGCCAGCAGGCCCAAGGCCTGCGAGTCGAACAGCCGCCAGCCGATCAGCACGGTCAGCAAGACGCCCAGGGTCCCGGCGATGGCGGCCGAGAAGCGCCACCCGGTTGAGGATTCCGGCCCGAACAGCCACATGCCGAAGGCGATCAGCCATTTGCCGACCGGCGGGTGGACCACATAGGCGGAGTTGCCGAGGATGCCCGAGAAGTCGCCAGCCTCGAACAAGACGTTGGCTTCTTCGTCCCAACTCATCTCGACTCTGTTTTTGAGCAGGGAATATGCGTCTTTTACGTAATAGGTTTCGTCGAACATCAGCTTGTGGGGCGTGCCGAGCTTCCACAGGCGCATCACCAGCGCCAGGAGGGTCACCGCCGTCGTCCCCGCCCACTTCATCGTCCAAGCCTCCCAGTCGAACCGTCGCGGCGGTCGCGCTGGGGCGCTGGCGGGGGTTCCGCCCCGCCGGCGGTCGGCGCGGGTCGCCAGCGCGGTCTGCGGGGCCCGGGCGGCCTCGGCGGCGCGCTTGGCCTGGGAGGACTCGGGGCCGGTGATCACAACGACCTATGGTACGGGCACAACCTCGGCCAGGGCGGGCGCCTCGGCGGTCGGCCTGGCCCCGGGCGCGGCCCCGCGCGGCTCGCCGGGGCCAGCATTTTCGCCGCGCTTTTCCATCGAGACCAGCATTTGGGGGCTTCGCCGGGATGTGTGGGTGGTTGCGGTGTCCCGGTCGGTCGGGCGGCGGGACGCGGAGCGGGTGGGGCGCCGGCGGTGTTGGCGGGCGCGGCCGGGCGCAAGGAGATGGAATCGCAGTCTCGATGGTCCCGGGGCTTGTTTTTGGCGTCGAGGCTGCGATTTGCACTCCTTTTCGGGGGTTGGCCTCGTCGAGGCTGCGATCCTATCCCGGGGCTGTTTCCGAAACCCCTGGTCAGGGCG
>JAIROU010000053.1 GCA_031257375.1 Bifidobacteriaceae bacterium | reverse complement strand
GTTCGGCAAACCAGGCGGTCCCTAGTTCGGCAAACCAGGTGGTCCCATGTTGCTGGCAGAAACAGCCTCAAACGGTCCCATCACCGTGGCAGATGACAAACTGGGCCAGTTCCGCCTTGATTTCTTGCGCCTCTGACCTCGGCCCGATGAACCCCAGCAAATGGTCGTCGGCGTACCTCGAATACCGCAGTCTTCTGTATCCGGGGTCCATCGGCAAACCTGAGGGGACCATGGCCCGCAACCTCGACGCGCGCCGATGCCCGTCCTTGTCGCCCCGCCGCCAAGCGGCGGCCATCGACCGGGACAGCCTGGCGTGCTCATTGTTGCGGGCGCGCCTGGCGCCCCTCGTGTGCCGGGGTATGAGAGTGTCGGCAACCCACCGGTCCAACCGGTCGAGGTAGATGTTCGACAGGAGCGGCGAAAGCACGCCGCCCTGCGGAGCGCCGGAATAGGTTTCCCCGTACGTCCAGTCCTCCAAGTATCCGCTCTTCAACATCCTGCGGACCAATTCTAAGAACCGCCCGTCGTGGATGTCCTGTCCTCCGCCATGATCCCCAACAGGACGTCATGGTCCAGAGACCCGAAGCAGTCACGAATGTCCGCCTCGATAAACCATGTGGTCCCCTTCCAGACGTGATCGATCTCCGCCAACGCGGTGTGGCATCCCCTGCCGGGCCTGAACCCGTGCGACTGCTCGGAGAACCGGGGCTCGTAATACGCCTCCAACAGCAGGCGCATCACCTCGCCGACCAGCTTGTCCGACCATGTGGGCACACCCAGCGGGCGCCGGCCCCCGGACTTCTTGGGAATCGACACCCGCCGCACCGGGGCGAAGCGATAACGCTCCGCCCTCATGTGAGCGATGATCTCCTCGATCTTGGCCGCGGACATCCCGGACGCCGTCTCCGCGGTGACGCCGGGGGTCATCGCTCCAGAATTGGAGTGAATCCGCCCCCACGCCAACAGGTACAGCCCCGGGTTGAACATCTGCCGATACAACTCTTCAAGGGGCAACCCACGCCTGCCCCGCTCGCGCAGGATCCCCAATACGGCCTCAGCGCTCTGCATTCCGCATACCTCCGCCCATGATGGGTCATCCTCCTTCCACCTGGTCCGCTTCGCCCTGCGGGCGGCTCTCCCGCCCCCCTTGGCCGGCCGTGACACCGGCGACTACTACCGGACCTCCGTCGCCATAGGGCTCGCGCCCCTTAGGCGATCCCACGTTCGTCACTGTTCTACGTCTCTAGCGCGACTTAGGCGCCCCGTTCGCGTCCTTCAATGCCTTTACGGGCATCGCCGCTGCGCCCCGGGAGTTACCCCGGACCCATTCCTAACCCGGGATAGGGCCGCCGCCGGTTTCGTCTGCCGTTTCCGGCGGATGCGGAATTCCATCCTCTGGACACTGGGATTCAAGCAATCAAGCCTTCGCCATATCGCGCGGGTTTTCCACAGGCGCCGTGCCAGGCAGCTCGGCCCCGACCCCGTGTTTGCTGGCATGCTGTTGTCCCCGCCAACGGGTTTCCCCGGACGGGTCAGCCATCAAACCCACCAACCTCCTCCCGAGTCGGCCCCCGCTGCGCGAGGGATAGAACAGTGCGCCTCGTGGCGCACGAACGGCTTCCAATACGTCGAGGTCGCCTCCATCACCACGCAAGTCACATCCGCCTCCTCCAGATGGCGGCGCAACTTGTCGACCTCCGCGACCGACACCCCCCAAGTGGTGTGCTCCAACCGGGGGCGTTTCGCGCCCTCGGGCAAGACCCGCACACAACACTTCGCGTCCCTCTTCGATATGTCCAGCCCCGCGCACCTGGCGTGCAGGACGTCTTCTTCAACCACTGGCATCTTCTCCGATACCCTTTCCGCTCGTAGGAACAAGGCGGGGGCCTCAGGCGGGGCGAAGGCAGAGATCCAATACTGCTGTCCGTGCTCAAGGCGACAATCCACGGTCCACGTGGAAGCCCCGGCGCCAAGCTTGACAACGGGCTCGAACGCACCAAAGTTAGACCGGCGTCGACACCAAGGCCCCCGCCGCTATGGTGCACCCCGCCGCGGGGCCGCGCGACCCCCTCCCGTCAACCCAGCCACACCAGGCGACCACACGGCCAACGCCACCCGCCCGCCAACCTCCGTTCAGACGGTGGGCACCGGCGCCCCGGTCAGCTTGACACCAGGGCGGGGACCGTGGATCTGGCGATCCCGAAGCTGCGGGAGGGGTCGTTCTTCCCGGCGTTGCTGGAGCCGCGCCGCCGGATAGACCAGGCGCTGTGGGCGGTGATCGGCCAGGCGTGGGTGTCCGGGGTATCGACCCGGCGGGTCGACCAGCTCGTCAAAGCGCTCGGCAGCGAGTCGGGGATATCGAAGTCGCAGGTCTCCAGGGTGTGCGCCCAGATCGACGAGTACGTGGCCGAGTTCCTCGGCCGGGACCTGTCCGACACCTGGTACCCGTACCTGTGGCTCGACGCCACCTACGTGCCCGTCAGGGTCGCGGGCCGGGTGGTGTCCCAGGCCGTGGTGGTCGCGACCGGCTGCTCCGTCGAGGGCAAGCGGGAGGTGCTCGGCATGGCGGTCGGCGACAGCGAGTCCACCGACTTTTGGACCGAGTTCCTCCGCTCGCTGCGCCAACGCGGCCTCAAGGCCGCCACCGGCCAGAACCCGGCCGGGGTGGCGCTGGTCGTCTCCGACGCCCACGAGGGCCTGAAGAACGCCGTCAAGGCCGTCCTGCCGGGCGCGGCGTGGCAGCGCTGCCGGGTCCACTTCGCCCGGAACGTCACCTCCCGGCTCGGCTCGGCCCGCTCCAAGCCCGTCAACGCGCTCATCGGCACCGTCTACGCCCAAACCACCCCAGAGGCCGTCAAAGAGGCGTACCACCAGGTCTCCGCGTCCTTGGAGGCGTCGTTCCCCGACATCGCCGCGATGCTCCACCAAGCCGAGCCGGACCTGACCGCGTTCGCCGCCATGCCCTACGAGCACTGGCGGAAGATCTGGTCCAACAACCCGATCGAACGCCTCAACCGGGAGATCAAACGCCGCGCCGACGTCGTCCAGATCTTCCCCAACCGGGACTCCGCCACCCGCCTGGTCGGCGCGATCCTCGTCGAACAACACGAGGAATGGCAGCACGGCGAGCGCCGCTACCTGTCAGAAACCTCCATGCGCAAACTCGTCCACACCCTCCACCGTCAAGACCAACCCGGCGGCATCGCCCAAGACGCCCGCCCACAGCTAATCGCAGCCCGAAAGGAGCACACGCCATGACCATGCTGTACACCATCCCCGGAACCATCCACCACGCCGTCCACGCCGCCGCGATGGACCTGGTCCGCGAAGCCGCCGCCAAAACCGGCCGCGCCCTCGGGATCCGCCCCCACGACGACATGGCCGAAGTCCAGATCCTCGGCCACATCGCCCAAGCCGCCATAATCCTCGCCGTCGCGGCCATCGACAACCAAAGACACATCGAATGGGATATCGTCGCCAACGCGCTAGGAGTCACCCCCGAGGAGGCGCAGGACATCTACAACCACCACATCGAGCACCCCTCCTAACCGCCGGCCGCCACGAAGAACCAACCCGCCAAAACAACGAAAACGCCAAACCAGCCGAACCAAAAACACACCACACCAGGGGACTTGACCGAGAAGTGCTGAGGTCGACGCGGCGGCCCGCGACGAGTGCCGACCTCGGCCGCCTCTGGCCGACTCGGCCGGGCGCCGGTCACATGGACCAGCGACCCGGGGCCGCCACTTTGGCCATAGTCCTGCCGCCGGCCCGGCCGGGCGCGCGAAGGAGTGTCCCCGAGTTTGAGACGACAGGACCGTCCCCGGTTCGGCGCGGTCGACCGAGGTGCCCGTCTCGCAGGGATCGCACCAATCAACTGATCGGGACGAACGCCAAGCCTCGGTTTACCGCGGCGAGGACGGCAACAGGCCGAGTCGACCGGCACGCGCCGAACTCGTGACACGACAGAGACTCTCTCCTGATAAAGACTTGACCTCCCCCCCCCCCCTGGGTGGCATAAACTGGCTCCAGCGAGCCCGCCCCGGTGCTCGCTGAGCCCAAAGGCGACCCGGCAACGCAGCCCCCGCCTCCAGGGCAATCTCAAGCCCAAAAGGATGTGAATCCACGATGAATTCTCGAAATACCAGAATCAGAACACTGTTGGCCACGGTGCTGGCATCAGCAGTTGTGATCGCGGGATCGGCCACAGCCCACGCCGAAGGCACCGAGCCGGATTTGGATCCCGACGCCGTCGCCGCGCAAATCGACACGCTGGCGCCGCCCGAGGAGGTCCAAGCGCCCATACCGATTGGCGACGAGGCCGTTGCCACCGTCGACGGCGGGCTTGTGGCCATTCCTGACGACGCGACCGAACCAATCAGACTTGAGTCGACTGGTGTCGACAGTCCAGACCTCAGCATCGTCTTGCCGGAGCTTGACGACCTCACGCCCGCTGCCCTGGCCTCGGACGGCACAGTGGTCTACGGCTCTGACGAGGGCGTCGCGTTGGCCGTGCAGGTGGTTGAGGAAGGGATCAGAATCCAGACCGTCTCGACGGGACCCGAAGCCCCAACCGAGTTCTCGTACGAGTTCGGAGACAGTGTCACTCCGGCCATCCAACCCGACGGTTCGGTCGAACTGACCGAGGACACAGGCACAGGTGTTGCGGTGACCGTCGGCCACGTCGAAGCGCCATGGGCGTTTGACGCCGCCGGCGAACCGGTCGTGACGGAGTACCGGACCGCCGGAAACCAACTGATCCAAACGCTTGAGGTCGACCCCGCTGCCGAATACCCCATCGTGGCCGACCCGAAGCTCACCATAACCTGGTGGAACCAAACGCTCTACTTCAACAAGAAGGAGACGGGCATTGTGGCGGCAGGCACTTTTGGCGGGTCTACGATCGCGGGATACTTCGGAGTTCCGGGGAAAGTGATCTCCGCCGTCTTAGCGGTCTACGGGACTGCCGCTGGCGTCTACCTGGCCGCAGGGAAGTGCCTCAAACTGGTCCAGTACATCGGAGTGCCCACGCCGGTCCCGCAACCCTATTGGGGCACCGAAGCAGGGAGTTACTGCAAGTGAGCTTTGGTTTTCACCTGACTGCGGCGGTGTTGTCGGTCTGCGGCCTGGCTCTCGCAGAATGGCTGCGCTCGCGCGGGCACCGACTGGTCGGCCTGGCGACGGTCTGCGGCGTGATGACGGGAATGGTCGGGCTGGCGCTGGCCGAGGCGGCCAATGCCGCCGCTTGGCCGCAGACGGGCCTTGTGCTCTGGTTCGTTGGCGGGTGCCTGCTCTCCAGCCCGCCAGTGACGATGGCGCGGCGGTGGTTGTTCAGAAAGTGCCGCCGGAACAGCCCGGTGGCCGCGCGGACGGAACCAGACGCCACCTGACGCGAAAGTGAACCCGTCGCCCCGGTCCTGGCGTCCGGTGCAGCCTGCTGGACTTCAAGCTCCTGCTCCCGACCGACTCGTTGACGTTCGTCACCCTGGGGCACCTGAACGCGCCGGACATTCCCAAGTTCGGGCTCGCCATCGGGCTGGGCGCCTGGGCGTTCGCCGCCGCGGCCGTCGCCGTGGCCGCCTCGCGGCACCCTCGACGGGCGGTTGCAAATGTGCTACGCCGATGCCATCCTGGAGGCATGGAGGCCATCCCTTTGCGCAAACTCAGGCAGGATGCGTCAGCCGTTGTCAGGCGGGTGGAGGCGGGAGCGGAACTGACCGTCACCGTGCAGGGGAGGCCGGTCGCCAGGCTCGTGCCCCTCGAAAACCGGCCTCGGCCCAGAACCATGAGCGGC